>NZ_JBSWZS010000004.1:0-108737 GCF_054170725.1 Mycoplasma pogonae
TTAAACAATGTTTTGCAAAAATATTTTATTTTTTGTTATAATTAACGCGCAATATATGTAGAGACAATAACGGCAAAATAGCTTAATTATGTTATTTAATGTATAGTTCTTGAAATAGTTAAAGAAATTATATTTCTTTATATATTGCATATTAATAATTAAATTTAACCTAAGTAAAGGAGAGCTAATGAAAACAAGCGCACCTAGAAAGCTTAAAGAAGCTAAAGTTGTTGAAATTAAAAATGCTCTAACAGCAGCTTCAGGGCTTGTAATTGCTGAATATCGTGGTTTAAAAGTCAGTGAACTAGAAAACCTACGTAAAGAATTAAAAAGTGCTGGTGTAAAAACTAAAGTTTACAAAAATCGTTTAGTAAAGTTAGCTGTTGCCGATTTAAACTTAGAAGGATTAAACGAAGTTTTAGTTGGTCCTAATATGTTTTTATTTAATGGCGCTGATGATTTAGCTGCTGCTAAAATAGTTGCTAAATTCGCTAAAAAACATAAAGAAGTTGTGATCAAAGGTGGAATTTACGAAGCTAAATTCGCTTCAGCTTCTGATGTTGAAAAAATTGCTACATTACCAAGTTATGAAGAAGCATTGACAATTCTTGCAACTTCATTGTTAGCACCAGTTCGTCAAGTAGCTGTTGGACTTAACATGCTAGTTGAAGAAAACAAACTACCAGCAGAATAATTGCTGAAAAAAGTTATTTAATTAACAATTTCATTTTTAAAAATATTAAGGAGATAAAAATGGCTAAATTAACTAAAGAAAGCTTTATTGAAGCTTTAAAAGAAATGAACATTAAAGAAGTTATGGAACTTGTTGAAGGGATGAAAGAAGAATTCGGAATTGACCCTTCAGCAGTTGCTGTAGCAGCTGCTCCAGCAGCAGAAGGTGGAGCTGAAGAAAAATCTTCAGTAACTGTAACCTTAAAAGGTGATGGTGGAAACAAAGTTGCTGTTATTAAGGCAGTTAAAGAATTATTAAATTTAGGATTAATGGATGCAAAAAAATTAGTAGACTCAATCCCTGCAACAGTTAAAGAAAATGTTTCACCAGCTGAAGCTGAAGAGATCAAAAAAACTCTTGAAGCTGCAGGTGCTGAAGTTTCTGTTGATTAATAATTACTAATCAATACTTGCTTTAAAATTACAAACTAAATAATGAAAATCCTTATTAGCGTTGAAATAAGGATTTTTTTACATAAAAAATTGCTTTTTTAAGGCATAAATATATAATTTTAATTATTTGAAAATTTAGTAAGTGTCAGTTAATTTTAGGAAAGGAGTTTATGAAACCTTTTAGTAGTATCAAACGCATTAATTTACTATGGTTTTTTTGAGTTCCTAGTTTATTATTAACAATTTTTGCTTTTCAATGAGTTAACTTAATTATTTCTTTTTTAATGTTTATTTGAATTTTTATTTTAGTATTTACAAGTGCGAAATTACTATTTTATTTTTACAATTATTATTTGTATGTACGTTTAAATCAATATAGCATGGTAATGATGCTTGCGATTTTACCATTTTTAATGTTATTTGTGCAACCGCAACTGCGTTCTATGGATCAAAATTTAAGAGTGTATTCTGGAGCTGTTTACGCTTTTAAAGCAAAACGCTGATTAAACTTAATAAGTGTATTTTTAGCAACATTAATTACTGGAATTATGGCTTTATATTTCTTTTTTCAAATTGCTAATGCCGGATTTGCCTTTGCTCAAAAAATTTTAGGCACAATTCAAAAATTGGAAGAATTAGATTGAAAAAATCTTTTTGAACTAAAAAATCCTATCTCTAAAGAAACGGGCGAACCAATTTCAAATGAAGAGTTTTTAGAGATTTTACGCCAACAATTAGCTGGTTTAGATGCAATACAATTACAACAATTTTTTAAAGAGTTTTTTACTGATAAATTTATTTATGAAGTTTTAACAGCTTTAATGCAAAAAGATTTATTAGCAACATTAATTCCAAAAGGAACTGATTTTAAAGCTATTCCCGCAGAAATTTTAAATATTTTTTTAGCAACACTACCAATTTTAATTTTCTGACTAATTGCTGCAGCCACAACATTGATTGCTATTTTAATTACATTAATTGTATTAATTTTAATTATTTTTACAGCATCAGGCTTATTAATGCGTAGTATTTGCATCCGTGATAATAAATATACTATTGCCAAATTCTTTTTTCCTCAACTAGCTTATGCACACATCCATGCCCAAAAAAGTTTTTTTCAAAAATCAACAAAAGATGAGCATAAACCTGCTTCAATTCAACAAATCTTTTAGCTCCAAAATCTCAAGCAACTAATTAAAGAAAATACTAAATAATCCAGGATAAATAAACTAAGTTTTTTTCAATGGCATGCAACCCAAAAGTTGTACTTAATATTTTAAGTTTTTGAATAATTCTTAAATTCAACAAGGGTCATTTTATTTTATTTTATTTAATTTAATTGATATTCTTTCATTGTTGTAATATTCAATATATTTTTTAATTGCCTTAATTAAATTATTAACGCCTTTAAATTCATGTTCGTACCATTAAACATTTCGGTTTTTAAGATTCAAAAAAGTTTTCTATAATTATATTATCAAGGCAATTTCCTTTCTAGAAATAGATTGAATAATGTCTTTATTTTCTAATGTATCTTGTGATATTTTTTCATTTGATATTGTTAGCCTTGATCTGAGTGAAAAATTAAACTTTTTAAATTTTTAAATGGAATAAAAGCTTTATTTAACATTTGTTATAATTGATCATAATTTTGAGTTTTGGAAATTACATAAGAAATTATTTGGTAGTATGTAAATCCATAATTGGAGAAAGAAATAATTTATCACCATTTAGTGTAAATTGTGTGATATCAGTAACCCACTTTTGATTAGACTTTGTGGTTAAAAATTTCTCATTCTTTTGTTTTTTTCTTTAGCTTTTTGTTTCTAATCATTTACTCGTAGAGCAAGCAAGTGATTAGGAAAAATTTTGTTTTCTTTTTTAGAATAAAATTTGTATTTAGCTTTTCATTTTCTAGCACAACAACCCCATTAAATTCATTAATCTTTAAACTTTTTTAGCGTTACCTTTTTTTACTTAATTATGCATGAATTCTACGATAATCGTATCTTCCATGATGTTTTTAAAAATGATTAGAATTTCTTTTTTGACCTTTTCATTTTTATCATAATTTAGTCTAGAAGCCCGATAGTAATAAACTGATTTGGCAATTTTAGTAGTTTTTATCAAAAATTTTAGTTGGTAATTTATTCCTAATTGAATAATGATATTTATTTTTTGTTTTGTTGTTAATTTAAATGTAAAAATACACCTCTTAGTTTTTTTTGTCCAACTTTTGGGGCGCACTGCATAAAACAAAATAAAAATTTTAATAATCTATTTTTTATTTAACTTTTAGATTTATATTTTTAACTTATATATTAATATCAATTTTTAACTAAGTTTTAATATTGGTTAATAAATTTAAAAAATAATAAAGAAGCAAAAAATGTAAATTATTTTTAAATATTTATTTTTAATTTGGTTTATTTTAAATATATTGCAAGAAATATGACCCTTTATAAAAAAATATTTTTTTTTTGCTCTATAATTATTTTTAAATACTGTTAAAAAGGAAAAAATGAAAATAAATAAAAAAATAAAAAAATATTTATCATTACTCGGAATTATTGTAGTACCTATATTTTATATTACAACAGTTTCTTCGATGATGAGTTTTTCTAAAAAAGAAGATAGACAAATTGAAAATAGCGAATTAAATGAAAATAAAATAATAAAAAGAAAGATTAATAAAAAAACAAACTATTCATTAAATTTATATGGACAAATTAAACAAAAAAAAGAAGAAATAAATCAAATTAAAATTTTGCTAAATTATGAAGTAGAAAATAATGATTCTATTGATGGAGATGTTAGTTTTTTTACAAGTAAAAATTCATATTTTTTAAATTTAATTTTACCATTGTTAAAAAATGTAAAATCTTATGAAATCAGTAGGTTAACACCTGTTGTTTGGATCGATTTTAATGATTCAAGTTTTGATGAAAAAAATTTTAAAACAATTTCTAATTTACAATTTATTTTAAAAGTTACTTATTTTAAAGAAAAAAAAGAAAATTTAGAAAAAATAAATACATTTTGATTAAAAGAAAATAATCCTAATGAAAAATTTATAGCTTTTTGAGATCCTAAATTAAGTGAATTACCTGATGGATACATGCCATCCAAAAACGAAATGATGACATTTTTTAGTAGTAATTGAAATATAGAACATTTAGAAAAGATAAATTTTTTAAAACAAAGAAAAAAAGAAAATGATCAAATTAATTATTTTAATTATTTATCATCAATTGGAAGAATAGGTATTTTAGAAGCTGCGAATGGGTATGTAGAAAAAAGTGGATTATTTAGAAAAAAATATGTGAATACTTTTTTAAAAGAAAAAAATAATTACACAAATCACGCTAATTTAGTAGCTTCTATAGCAGGAAGTCCTAGAGGAGTGGATAGATATACAGCAATATTTTCTGCAGGTTTTACAAGAACTAATTCTGATTGACAAAAAAACTTGAGTGAATGGTTATAGAACATAATGTAAGGGTTATTAATCACAGTTATGGCTCTAATGATTTAGATAATCAAGTCGATTATGATGATTCATCTTTTTTTATTGATTATTTAGCTAGTAAGTATGGTGTTATAAATGTTTTTGCAGCTGGTAATGGTCATGCTAAACCGAAAGAAAGGGATGAATGAATTGACAGCACTTTATTATCTTTTAACTCGATTGTTGTTGGATCAGCTGATGCAAAAAATAACAAAGATTATTATCCTTCACTTTTTTCAAATAGAAAAAAATTTGGAAAGTATAAAGATTTACCTAAACCATTAGTAGTTGCTCCTGGAGAAGGATATCGTTATAATCAAAATGATTTTTTAGATAAAGGTACTAGTTATGCAGCTCCTATTGTTACTGGAACAATTAATGTTTTATTGAGAGAAAATTCAAATTTAAATAATGAAAATAGAGTTCAATCTATAAAAGCTATTTTAGCCGCATCAGGACAAGAAAGTATTAATAATTTTTCTGATAAAACTAATATAAATTCTAATGGATTAAATAATGCTGTTGGCGCGGGAATGATAAATTACGAAGAAATGCAAAAAGCTGCAAATAATTTAGTTAATGTAGATACCAAAAATAAAGAGAACGGAAAAATTTATGAGTCTAAACCAATAAGTTTAAAAAATGGAGAAACAATTCAAATTGCTTCCGCTTGGTTATTTAATGCACTTGATAAACCTAATTTAAAAAATGGAAGTTTTTGAAATAATTTTTTAAAAAATGAAAATCATAAATTTTTTACAGACTATGATTTACATTTAGAACTAAAAAATGAATTAGGTAAATGAATTCAAGTTAAATACATTAATGTTATTCACTCAAATGTTGAATTTATTAGATTTAAATCAGAAAAAAATGCAGAATATAGAATTTTAATTAAAAAATATAGTAATAAAAATGATGAAAATTCAAACATAGATAAATTGGCGGTAACTTATGTTAAAAAATAAAATAAGATTTAAATATTTATTAATTGGAATCGGATTATTTTCAATAATTTTAGTACCAACCTTAACGTCACATTATTTATCTAAAAATCAGGATTTTGATAAGATAAATTTAAAAGAGGAAACAATATTGAATAATGACTTAAATTATAGAGAAGAAGCTGAGATAAAAATTAATGAATTTAAAGAATTTGTTTTTAATTCATTTGAAGAAAAGCCACAAATTTTGGTTTCAGATTTTTGATTTATATACCCTGGTTATGAAAATTCAATGGGCATTTTTCAAAAAATATTTGATTGGAAAAACTTTATAAAAAAAATGAATAAGAAAAATAACGATATTAATAATGCAGGTGAATTATTTTTTAAAAATTTTGATTCTATATTTAATAAAAATTTTTTTAAAAAATTTAATGTTGTATATTTAATTCGAGATAAAAATTACTTTTCAGAAATGAACGGCTTAGATTCTTTAAATTTTAAAAAAAACAAAATTTATTTAAATTATATCAAAGGTGAAAAAATTTTAGGAAGAGCGGACATGCCTAAACCTGCTATTGATTTTGATGAAGAAATTTATTTTGCAATTATTCCTAAAATACCAACGAATACAAAAATTGAATTAAATATTATTTCTGATATGGGAGATTATACTAATTATAGAAAAAACATGCCTATAAAAACTTTTTTTAAGTCTGAATTAGCATAAAAAGAAAAATGAATTGAAAAAAATATTCATTAAAGGTTGTGTTTGTTTACTTATTTATGTTATTAATCTATGATTCAACTATGATAATGATTTAAAAATATTTTTTTGTCAAAAGTTATTTCTTTTTAAAATGTAAATGATTACAATAAAAATAGTATTATTATATTAAATATTTTATGATGACTTTAAATTTTTAGTTTAATAATTTATATTTTGGCATTATAGTAGATTAGTGCTTATGTCTCATTATTTATTTAATTATTAATTCATTTAATTATTGCATTAGGATTTTAAATTTTTATTTCAATAATTAAAATATTTATCTATATATTTATTTGTTGAAAATATTTAGTAAAAAAATATTAGCAACATTTTCATTGAGATTTTATTTTTTTAAAAGGCTGTGATTAATAAAGAAAAAACAAAATTCTTATAAAGAAAGTTATTGCTTTAAAGCTAATTTATGACGCTTTTTAATAAATTTTTTTGTAGTTACCGCAACTGTAAACTTATTGTAATTTTGTTTTTAGTAAAATTATTAAATTTGCATACAAAACAGAAATTTAAAAGCAAATTAATTTAAACATTATGGGAATGTCCATGGCTTGACAAGCCATCAAGAGCATCACGGCTTATTTTTTAATCTCTATGATTATTTTAATATGAATGGAATTTACATGTCATGAAATTGATATCAAAGATAAAAATACAAAATGTGTAAAAACTCTTTCCGCAATATAATTATTTATAATTGTATGCTAAAAATAATTCATATATCAAACCAAATAAATAGGTTAAATTAATTTCAAAATTTTTAGTTGTCATGCTAGAAATTTTTTATATTCGCATTAAAAAATTCAAATTAATAAATCATCAAGATTTTTTGTATAGAAAAAATTATTTTTCTTGAATAAATTCTTTTCTCATTTCTTCATTATATTTGATTTCTTTGTCAATTTGTGTATTTACCATATTAAAAATATTAGTAATATCATCTATTTCGCCAATGAAAGTTACTACATCATTTTTTTGTAACAATGATGTTCCATTTGGTAAAAATGAGTAATTTTTTCTTTTAATCACAACAATTGATACCCCTCATTTATTGAAATTAATTTTTTTCAGTGGTACATCAATAAATTTAGGATTATCAATTGCAATTTTTCCAACATAAAAACCATTGCCAATTTGGGTTAACATATCAGTATACATAATATGATTGTTATTAGTAGCAATTGAAGCAGCTTTTTCTCCAGCCTCTTCTTCAGGGCGAATACTTACAGTTACTCCTAAATGTTTTAAAATCCGGCTATGTTGTTTACTTACTGAACGAGCAATAATATTTTTAACACCTAATTCAATTAATGTCGCAACAATTTCGATGTTATCACCAGTTCCTACAATTACAGTTTCGATTTCTTGAATTCCAATTGCTCTTAAGGCTTCAATATCGCTAGCATCAGCATTGTAAGCTGTAGTTACGGAGTTAGCCATCATTCGCAAAGCTTCAGCATCATTATCAACTAAAATCACTGATTTATTCAGGTTATTTAATTTATTGATTACCGCTTGACCAAAACGACCGGCTCCAATAACACAAAAATTATCATTATTTTTCTTTTTTCTCGACTCTAAAATTGCCATAAAACTCCTATTTACTAATAAGGTATTTTAATTATATCTAAATAATTATTGTTTGACTATAATAATTTTAGTTATAATTAAGCATTATGCTAGAATATAGCCACATGCAATATCGTCTACCTAACTTTCGATCATTTAATAACCGTTGTGTCAATTTTTGGCAAAGTTTTACTTTTAAATTTAAAAGAAAAATGGGGAAAATTAAATGGATTTTACTTGTGTATTTTTTAATCACAATCATTGGTTCATTATTGCTAAATTCTCGTGTTTCGCAAAAAGAAGGAGCTGATGTTTACTATGTGGATGCATTATTCACAGCTGCCTCAGCTTTTAGTGATACAGGACTAACTACTAAAGTTACTTCGAGTACTTGATCTGAATTTGGACAAGCAGTAATTTCAATTTTAATTCTAATTGGTGGTATTGGTTTTTTTGCCCTAAAAATTTATTTTATAAACTGATTATTTGGCCGCCGCTTAACAATTTTTTCGCGTGAAGTTTTAAATGTCGAACGGGGTAGTTATCAAACTGGAAAAACTAAAACTGTTGTTGTTGTTTCGATTAATATTTTATTCACTTTTATTTTAGTTTCAACAATTTTTTTAACTTTATTCTTCTATTTTTCAGATGCTAATTTCGAACCTGAGGCTAATATTAGTGAAAGTCCGCAAGGTAATTTTGGTTTAGCTTTTAAATTTGGAATATTTCATTCAATAAGTGCTTTAAATAATGCAGGATTTGATATTATGGGATCACATTCAATTGCACCATACTATCATTCATACTTTTTACAAATTTGATTAATTTTGTTATTTGTTTTTGGAGGAATTGGTTATCCAGTTATTTATGATTTATACACATTAGCGATTGCTAAGTTTTGAAAAAAAACTAAGTATCAAGTAAGTTTATTTACCAAGTTGAGTTTGTTAATGTATGCAATCGTTGCAGTCGTTGGCTTGTTATTAATTTTTTTATTTGAAGCCACCTCATTAGATCCTACAACATTCTGAAATCGCGAAGCCGGAAGTGAAATTCACTGAAATTATAGCTACGGCAGCAAGGGCGATAAAGTTATGGCTGTTTTTTTCAATGTTTTTGCTACTCGTAGCGCTGGTTTTTATACTGTTGATTTTTATAATTTTACTTCACCTTCAATTATGATTTTTACAATTATGATGTTAATTGGTGGTGCCCCTTCTTCAACTGCAGGGGGATTTAGAACTACTACAATGGCAATTATTTTCTTAGGCTTGTGATCAAAATTAACATCTAAACCAACAGTGCGAGCATTTAAACGTAAAATTTCTGATAAAAAAGTATTTGATGCTTTAATTGTCTTTTTCTTATCGCTATTACTAATTTTCTTTGGGACGCTAATTGTACATAGCTCTTCAGCAATTTATTACAACGAGGGTGGTTTAATCACATATGATGAAGTTACAAAGCTTCCTACAAACCAACTTGCACCATTAATAGAACCGATACGACAATATGAATTTATTCATGTGCTCTTTGATGTCACATCAGCCTTTGGGACAACTGGAATTTCTACCGGAATTCAACCTTATTTAAATACTGTATCGCGAATTACACTTATTTTAATTATGTTTATTGGTCAATTAGGAATTTCATCTACAATCTTGGTCTGAGCTAACAATAACAGTCGATCAATTAAATTTGATTATCCAGAAGAAGATGTTTTAATTGGTTAAAATTCATTTTTCAAAAAAGTATTAAAAAAATAGGATCACAAAGTCCTATTTTTTATTTTTATTCTTAAATTAGTTAATTATAAATATGGTTTAACAATTTCTTCAAATTTTTCAATTCCAGCATAACCCACAACTTTTTGTACGGGTTGTCCTTTGTGGAAAACAAATGTTGTTGGTGTTCCTTCAACGTGTGATTCAATTGCGAATTGACGATCTTTATCAATGTCCACTTTATAAATTGCTAGACCAGGGTGTTTTTTAGCTAATTCATCTAAAACTGGTGCTAACATTTTGCAAGGTCCACATCATGTTGCATGAAAAGTTAATAAGACTACACCTTCTGACATTTTTTCATTAGCTAAATCAGCTTTAACAACGTCTTTTACCATTGTATTTCTCCTTAAGATAAAATTCCTAGTTATTATTAAATAACTTCTAAAATGATAATATAAAATAATGCTTTTAATTAAAAAAAAGTTTAAAAAAGCATTATTTTTATTGTTTTTTGCATTTTTTTTACTTTTTTGTTAACAAAATTCCTAATTTTTGAAAAAAAAGTAAAATAATAAAACTATGAAATTGAGAAAAAAAACTTCTAAAAATCGTAAAATGATTTTAGAACCATTGGCTGTTATGTTTTTATTGGCATCAACAATCGGTGTTGCTATTGCTTTATTTTCAAATTGAAGCATTAATAAATGATTCACATTAATTCCATTATATTTTATTAATCTTATTACTAATGTGTGGTTATTTTTACAAACTCGCCCATTGGAATCGAAATTATCATGAATGTTAGTTTTGCTTATTTTCCCAATTTTTGGGCATATAATATTTTATTTAACTGGGCAAAGATTTTTAAGTCGCCAAAGTTATCATCAGTATTTTGCTAAAAATGGCCAACAATTTAGCTTAGGTAAAAAAACCACTAATGAAAAATTGTATAAAGGTGATTTTTTACTTCAAAGTTTAGAAAATATTACCAAACGCCAATTTAAAAATTTAAATTTCGATTATTATCATGAAAATATCGATTTTTTTAAGGCAGTTCTAAAACAATTGAGCAAAGCTAAAAAATTTATTCACATTGAAGTCTACATTATTCGCCGGGGTGAATTAATGGAAGAATTTTTTGAAGTTTTATCACAAAAAGTTCAAGAAGGAGTAGAAGTACGAATTATTGTTGATACAGTTGGAACTCTAGGAGCTTGAAAAGCTTTAAAAAAATTTGAAACAGCAGGAATTAAAATTGTTTATTATCAAAAAATTAATGTACCTTATAGTTTTTCTCAAGCTTTTTATCGCACGCATCGCAAAATGTTTATTATTGATGGTGAAATTGTATTTTCAGGTGGCAACAACATTGCTGATGAATACATTAGTTTCAATAAAAATTTTGGTCATTGATTAGATGCTGGTTTTTCAGTTACTGGAGATTTAGTTTTTGATTATAATGTAACATTTTTGAACAGTTGAAACAATTGCAATAAAAAAGAAATATTAAAACTTAATGAATACGGCATTGTTAATTCAAAATGAAAATATGATGGGAAAAACATCGGTTTAGTAGTCGAAGATAGTCCTGAGATAAATGACAATTTAATTGAAGATTTTTTATTGATGCTTATCGCTAACGCAAAGAAGAACATCAAAATTGCTACTCCTTATTTTATTCCTACAATTCAATTAATTAAGGCGATTAAAAGAGCGTTGCGTTCAGGCATCAAAATTGAAATTTATTTCCCTGGTAAAAAAGATCATAAAATTGTTTTTATGTCTTCAATTTATGAATTGCATAAGTTATGGCAAGAAGAAGGCTTGCATGTTTATCTTGTTAACAATTTGTTTTTACACTCTAAGTTTGCAGTAATTGATGATGAATACGGCTACATCGGAACTATGAATTTAGATTTTAGAAGTTTACATTCCCAATTAGAAATTAATACATTTGTTAAGGGAAATGCTGTGAAAGATTTGGAACGTGGTTTTGAACAATATCGTCAAATTTCTCAAACATTCGAACAATTAAAACATATCGAAAAACCAAAAAAATTTTTTACTAAGTTTTTTTTAAATATTTTTAAAGCGACTTTGTAAAAATGTATTAAAAATTAGCTAAAATTTACTCTATTATTGAATATTTTTGGTTATTTGAAATACAATTTAATTTTCATAAATTTGCTAAAAAATGTTATAATAATTTTATTTTAAATAGATAGAAAGCTTGAAATTTTGTTTAATTATTTAAATTAATGACAAATTAAACAAAATCAGGTTGGGTTTTATTGTAATTTTGTATTTTTTTAAAATATCAAAATCTTTGCCTTTATTTTCGATGTTTAAACATGGAAGGAATTAATATGAATAAAAAATTATACAAATTAACTGCATTAGGAGTTTTTGCAGCTACTCCTGTTGCATTAATCGCTTGTTCAACATCAGATGCTTCAGAAAACACCGTATCAACAACACCGTTAGTATCGAAAAGCAATGTTGAGTTCATCCCTGAAAGTAATTTAGTTAAAGTAAAAGTTAGTGGTTTGCAAGCATATGCTACAAAAAAAGTTTGAGTATTTTACAAAACCGGAGCTAATACAACTGAATATATGGGTTCTGATTTAGCTACAATCAAAAGTGATGGATCAGCTGTTCTTTACTTAGATAAATTACAACCAAATTCTACCTATGATGTTAAAGTTGAGCTTTATGAATCAGCGGAATCATCAATGCCTTTAAGCGGTGCTCCTTATATTGCTAGTGGAGCTTTTAGTACTAAAAATATTGATAATAGTAATTCAGAAGAAAATAATACACCAGTTGAACCAGTTGTCCCAACGACACCTTCAGTACTTTCAGTTTATGCAAATGTAGTTGAACCAACTAAGGTTAATGTTATAGCATTGAACTTAGATGCTTATGTTGGTAGAAAAGTTGCCGTTGAATATAAAGTAAAAAATTCACTAAGAAAATATGTGTCATTAAAAAAATTAGAATCAACAGCTGCTGAATTAGAATTTAAAGATTTGCAAGAATATAAAACTTTAACTAATGCAAAATTAATTGTTTCATATCGTGAAACTACTAATGAAGCTAATAAAGAAATCAAAGATTGAACAAGTACCGGAGCAACTTCATTAACTTGAAAAACAGTTGAACTTGGATTAAATGACACAGTTGATGCTAGTACAAATACGCCAATTCCAGCTCCAACAAGTTTAAAATTAACAGGCTTAACAGCTTCTAAAAGATATGATTTAAAATTAACTGTTGAACATACAGAGACTGTAAATGGCAAAGTAGAAACAAAAACTATTCCATTAGAAAATGGTAATTACTTAGAAGCTTTCTTTGAAACTCTAGCTACAGGTAAAGAAGCGCAAACAACATTTACTAATGATTTTTGAGATCCAAAAATGTCTGCTTTAGTTGAGGTTACTGAAGCAAATAAATCAAAAATTGTTTTTGCTTTAGAAAATTTACTGAGACAAACAGAATATTCATTTGAGTTAGTTGTGGCTGAAGAAGAAACTGTTGTTGTAGCACCTCCAACTACTGAAGCACCTGAAGCAAGTGCAACAGCTACTAATACAGCTTCTTCAACTACATTAAGTGAAGGAACAACAGAAACTACAACAACTGATTCTAGTCCAAATCCAACTCCAACTCCAACAACCACTACAAAAATTAAAAAAGTTGAGACTATTTCTACAAGCAGCTTTAATACAGGGAATTTACCAACAGTTAGTGTTGTAAGACTTAATAATGGTGCAACATTCAATTTTACTAATTTACCAGCTTCATTTTTTGGTAAAGAAGTGGTATTAAAAGCAGTCCCAATGGACTCATCTTCAACTTCAGCTTCAGTATCTTCATCGGCACCAGTTCTTGTTAATAAAGTTAATGTTGATGACAAAGGAAGTTTTTCAGCAAGTTTTAATGATGTTGATACTACAAGTGCAAATCTAAAATATCATTTATCACTTTTTGATGCTACAACAGGTGAAATATTATCATTAGATGGAATTAGCATACCTGAATTATTAGATGCAAATAAAACAAAAGAAGTTACATGAACTTCATTGTCAAATTCAAGCTTTGAATTAAAAGAAGAAACAACTGCTGCAGTTAAAGTTGGTGCGCTAGGAGCTGCTGTTGAATTATCAAATCTAAAAATTTATCAAGGCTTTAAAGTTAAAATTAAGTATGGTAGATTAATTACTAAACATACACCAGAAGAAATTTTAAAACAAGAAAATAAACATGCAGAAACTGATGCAAAAGAAGTTACTGAAAATGCAATGACATTTAATTTATTGCCATTAGTACCAGGAGCTGATTATGTTTATGCAGTTTATCTAGTAAACAACAAGGGCGAAGAGTTTTTAATTAGAACAAAAACTGCTTCTGAAGCTGAATTTAAAAATAATAGAAAATTTAAAACAAATAACGTTTTAAGATACAAAGTTTATCCAGCTTCAGCATCAGAACCTGAAACTAATTACAAAATTTCAGGAAACTCTGTAAAAGTAACAATTACAGGCGATCAAGCATCGTTTGGAACTGCATATTCTGATAAGAAATTACTAGTAATTGCTGTGCCATCAAATGGCAAAACTGTTTATGCTGCTAATTTCTTCCCTGAAGATAGTAAAGCAAAAGCGAAAGTTGCTAAATCTGCTTTAGTTTCAATCACTTCATCAGATACTGAAAAAGAATTTATTGTAAGTGGTTTAGAATCTTCAACACAATACACTTATCAAGTATTTGTTGAAGATGAACAAGCTCCTTTATTATTACCGGGAAATAATGTCTTTACATCAGGTGTGGTTCCTGCACACAATCTTTCATTTGGAGATAAAAATAAAGCCAAGTTAAAACTTACTCAATTATCAAGTTTTTCTGGTATGAAATTGAAAGTTCAGAAAGCACAAAAACCAACAGATGACACTCCAGCTTCATTTACTGATGTATCATCATCATCATCATCATACACTGTTAGCCAAGATAATGTACAAAATGGTTTAGAAGTTGAAATTGATAGTTTAACTGAAAATAAATTTGATTGATTATACAAAGTGTCATATGAAGAACCTGCAACTTCAGGAACATGAATTGATTTAATTAGTCCAACACCATTTACATTACCAAAAGCAAAAGCTGAAAAAGCAACTGTTGGCGGAGTAACTGTTAAGGTAACTGGTGGACAATTAATTTTAGGTCAAACATTAAAATTACAATATAGAAAGAAAGATGACACAACAGGATCTTATACAGATTTTACGACTAATGCACTTGTTGATGTTAATGGTGAAGCTGAATTTGTTATTCCAGCTCATACACTAAATGCTGACACAGAATACTTATACAAAGTAATGTTAGTTGAAGGTGGAGGCACATCTGCAACTGCAAAAGAATTATTAAATGTGCAAGATAGTACATTAACATTTAAAACACTTTCAAAACCGATTGTAACTATTTCTGATATTACATCATCAAGTATTAAAGTTTCAATTGTATCGCTATATGACATTGCTGGAAGAAGTGTAAAAATTAAATACAGAAAAAATACAACATCAGATACTGATTCAACGGTAGTAAGCGGCGAATGAACTGAAACAACTGCTCAAGATGTCCTTGGATCACCAGAAGCTAGTTCTAAAGTTGAGTTTGAAATTAGTGGTTTAGAAGCAAATTCAACTTATGAATTCCAAGCTGTTCTAGATAACAATGAAAACATGAATGCACAAGCAATTGAAGCTACTACTAAAACAACAACATCAACAACAAATTCTTAATACAAATTAACAAAATTTATATTAATCTCAAAAAACCTTTTGCATAAAAAGGTTTTTTTATTGTTTAAATTAGATTAAAAGGAGAAAATAAATTATTATTGATGTGATATAATTTAAAAACATTTTTTATTTTTATATTCCAAAAAAGAATTGAGGTTATATGTCATTAAAAGCTGGTATTGTGGGTTTACCTAATGTGGGTAAATCAACACTTTTCTCAGCCTTAACTTCAATCGAAGTTGAATCTGCTAATTATGCTTTTACAACGATTGAGCCAAATATTAGTATTGTAGAGCTATCTGATCATCGTTTGCATAATATTGCTCAAATTGTGAATCCTAAGCGAATTTTGCCGGCAACATTTCAGTTTGTAGATATTGCTGGTTTAGTTGAAGGAGCTTCAAAGGGTGAGGGGCTTGGAAATAAATTTTTAGCTAATATTCGTGAAGTTGATGCTATTATTCATGTAGTGCGTTGTTTTGAAAATAACGATATTGTGCATGTTGCTAACAGCATCGATCCAGTGCGTGATGCTGAAATTATTAACTTAGAATTAGTGCTTGCTGATTTATCCGTTGTTGAAAATGTTTTAAAACGGGTGGCTAAGCGAGCACAAAACACCACCGATCCCAAAGCTAAGGCTGAATATGAGTTAGCTTTAAAATTGCAAACAGCATTTTTAAATAATATTCCTGCGCGAGAATTAGACTTTAGTGAAGCGGAAAAGCAATTATTAAAAAGTTATCAATTATTAAGCATTAAGCCTTTACTTTATGTTGCAAATATTGCTCAAGATAATATTAGGGACTTAGATAATAATCATCACTATCAAAAATTACTTGCTTTAGCTAAACAACAGAATGTTTTATGCCTACCAATTTCAATTCATTTAGAGTATGAATTATCACAATTAAATGAAGCTGATAAAGCGTTATTTTTTATTGAATATGGAATAGAGTATTCAGGACTAGAAATTTTAACGCGTGAGGCTTTTAAATTGTTAAATTTAGCTACTTATTTTACAGCTGGAGTTGAAGAAGTTCGTGCTTGAACATTTAAAAAAGGCATGACTGCCCCAGAATGCGCCGGTATTATTCATACAGACTTTGAAAAAAACTTTATTAAAGCAGAAGTTATTTCTTACCCAGATTTCATTGAATTAGGTAAGGCGGCACGTGATCAAGGTAAAATGCGTTTAGAAGGTAAAACTTATTTAATGCAAGATGGCGATATTTGCGTCTTTAAAGTTGGAAAATAATATAAAAACATTTCTTAACAACTTTTGTTAAGAAATTAATTTTTAGGGATTTAGTATAATGGTAGTACAGCAGGCTCCAACCCTGCGCGTGAGGGTTCGATTCCTTTAATCCCTGCCAGATGTTAAATTAACACCAAAACTCCTATGTAAACTAGGAGTTTTTTGTTTGATTTTATTATTTAAGTCAATACTATATGTTTTATGGGTTAAAAATTTTGTTTGTAAATTGAAAGTTAATGCCAATAAAAATTATAAAAAACATCTTGCTACATATTAGCAAGATGTTAAATTATTGTGCTTAAAAATTTTCTGGGAATAAAATCTTTAAACGTTAAATTATTTAATAATTTCTGTAACTGAACCAGCACCAACAGTTCTTCCACCTTCACGGATTGAGAACTTTGTTCCTTGTTCAACAGCGATTGGAGCAATCAATTCAACAGTTAAGTTAACGTTGTCTCCTGGCATAACCATTTCTGTTCCAGCATCAAATTTAATTCCACCTGTAACATCTGTGGTTCTAAAGTAAAATTGAGGTTTGTAGTTTTGGAAGAATGGTGTATGACGTCCACCTTCTTCTTTTTTAAGTGCATAAATAGCAGCTTTAAATTGTGTATGAGGAACGATTGATTTTGGTTTAGCAATAACTTGCCCACGTTCAATATCATTACGGTCTACTCCACGCAATAATACTCCGGCGTTGTCTCCGGCCATAGCTGAGTCAAGATTTTTTCTAAACATTTCAATTCCAGTAACAACTGTTTTTTTAGGCTCTTCTTTGTATCCAACAATTTCAACTTCTTCATTAATTTTAACTTGTCCACGTTCTACTTTACCAGTAGCAACAGTTCCACGCCCTGTAATTGTAAACACGTCTTCAACAGCCATTAAGAATGGTTTATCCATTTCACGTGCTGGAGCTTCGATGTAGTTATCAACAGCGTCCATAAGTTCCATAATTTTTTCTTCTCATTTTGGATCTCCATCTAAAGCACCTTTTGCAGATCCTCTAATAACTGGTGTGTTGTCTCCATCAAAGTCGTATGAAGATAGTAATTCTCTAATTTCCATTTCAACTAGATCAACCATTTCTTCTTCACCTTCAAGCATGTCAACTTTGTTTAAGAAAACAACCATACGAGGTACTCCAACTTGTTTTGAAAGCAAAATGTGTTCTCTTGTTTGAGGCATAGGTCCGTCAGTTGCAGCAACAACTAAGATCGCCCCATCCATTTGAGCTGCTCCAGTAATCATGTTTTTAACATAGTCAGCGTGACCTGGACAGTCAACGTGTGCATAGTGTCTTTTTTCTGTATTGTATTCGATGTGAGCTGTGTTAATTGTAATTCCACGTGCTCTTTCTTCAGGAGCAGCATCGATTGAAGCATAGTCTTTAGCTTCTGATAGTCCCTTTTTAGATAGAACTGTCGCAATAGCAGCTGTTAAAGTTGTTTTACCGTGGTCAACGTGCCCGATAGTACCAATGTTAACGTGCTCTTTACTTCTGTCAAAATTTTCTTTTGCCATTATAAATCCTTTCGTCTATATTAATATATTTTAAAAATGTGTGTTTCAACGCGTTAAAACCTACCGATGTATAACCTTTCTGTTATATCCTGTCCAATAGAAACTCACAAACATAATTTAAAGCTTTTGCTTTAATTTGAAAATAGTTAATTCAACATATCTAAATTATGCTAGAAAATTGTACCACAAAATGCCAAAAAACCCTTATGTAAAATTATTACAATGATATTTTTGACAAACTTTTTTAGTATTATTTAAATTATAAATTTTTTACAAATTGTTGAAAAATATTTTTAATTTTTAACAATTTTTTTATTTTGTTTTTGCTGAATAGCAGCTTTGACAATGTTGTGCATTAATGCAATAATTGTCATTGGCCCCACACCTCCAGGAACTGGTGAGATGGCGCTAACAATTGTTACTACATCATTAAAATCAACATCGCCAGTAATTTTATTATTTCCAAGTGTGTTAATACCTACATCAATTACAACGACACCTTGTTTTACATTATTTTTTTTAACTAAATTTTGGCTTCCGGCTGCAACTACTAAAATATCAGCTTCTTCGCTTGAAGCAATCCCGGTGTTGATATTAAATGATTTGCTAATTCCGCCTTTTTGTTCGAGTAACTTCTTAATTGGCTTGCCAACTAAATTAGATTCACCAATTACATAAGTTTTTTGATTTTCTAATTTAATATTATAAAATTCTAGCAACATAATAATTCCCAAAGCTGTTGCGGGAGCGAAACTAGGTTGCTCATTATAAAATAAATCAGTGTTAATTTGACTTAAGCCATCAACATCTTTTTGAGCAGGAATTGCATTTAAAATAGTTTGGGTATGAATGTGATTAGGAAGCGGTAATTGCACAATTATGGCATCAGTTGTTGGCGCTAGTGCTGTGATTTGAGTTAATAATTCCGCTTCGTTAATCGTAGCAGGAAATTTGATAAGTCTTGCTATAATTCCCAAAGATTGAGCTTTTTTTAATTTATTAGCAATATATTTATTTGAAGCAAATAAATCACCAACTTGGACAATTGTAAAATGAATTTTAAATGGTAAACTTTGAATTTGCTTTGCTAATTTTTTAGAAATAGCTTCTGCTACTTTTTTGCCATCCAAAATTAGTGGTAAAGAATTATCTATCATTTTGTAATTTCAAATATTCAGTTAGTTTTAATCTAAATTGTTCTAATTTTTGTTGCTCTAAAGCAATTTTATCTTGTGGTGCTTTATTGACAAAGCCGGGATTTTTTAGCATTGATTCAGCACGTTTAATTTCATTTTTTAAAAATACAATTTCTTTTTCGATTCGTTGTTGTTCTTGAACTCGTAACTCTTGGGATGTAGCGATATAAAGTTGATAATTATTCAATCTAATTAAAGTATCTTGATTAATTTTAAAACGAGCATTCGCTAAATTATTAATAGTTTCTAATGGCAAATTAGCAAGTTTATCACCAATCAAGTTATATTCTAAAATTTCTTTTTTCGATAAGTTATTTGCTTCACGGAATTTTCGTAATTCAGAAACAATCGCAATTACATCATCAACATAATCGATTTGGTGATCAACTGTTGGTAAATTAAATTGAGACTCTAATAATTCAGCTTGGAATAATTCTTGATATAAATGATCAGTTAAAAATGGCATAAAAGGATGTAATAAAATTAATAAATTTTGCATTACTAATGTGGCTGCTTTTTTATTTGGCTGCGTTTTTGATAATTCTAAATACCAAGATGATAAATCACTAAAAATAAATTTTTGAATTTCTTTTCCAATAAGTGTAAATTCATACTTTTCAATGTGTTTTGCAATCACTTCCTGCAATTGACCTAATTTTTTAATAATTCAGTAATCAATATCACTAAAATCGTTGTTATCCGTTGGCATAAGATGAATATAGCGGGCAACATTTCATAATTTGTTATTAGTATTTCAGGCTGCTTCAATTTTTTGAGTTGAAAAACGAATATCTTGGCCAGGAGTTGAATTTCATAATAAAAAAGCTCGTAAAGCATCACTACCATATTGACCTATTATTTTCATTGGATCAATTCCATTCCCTAATGATTTTGACATTTTACGACCTTGTTCATCCCGAATTAAACCGTGAATTAAAACATCTTTAAATGGTATTTTATTAACGAATTTTAAACTCATAAAATACATTCTAGCAACTCAAAAGAAAATAATATCTCAGCCAGTTACTAATAATGATGTCGGAAAATAACGTTCCATTTTTTGTTGTGATTGCGGTCAATCTAAAAATACAAAAGGTGATAAAGCGGATGAAAATCAAGTGTCTAAAACATCAGGATCTTGAATTCAATCTTCACCAGGAGAATCATGCTGAACTTTTATTTCTTCGCCACGATATCAAGCGGGAATTCTATGCCCTCAAATTAATTGTCGAGAAATTGTTCAGTCATAAACCTCTTCCATCCACTTTTTAGTAACACTAGCAAATCGCTCTGGAAAAAATTTTACAGCTTCATTTGATTGTAAATTTTGCAATACTAGTCGTGCCAATGAATCCATTTTTACAAATCATTGTGGAGTAACTAAAATTTCAATTGCCACACCTGAACGTTCTGAATAACCAACATTAGAAGTTATATCCTCGACTTTAGTAATCGCTCCTTGAGTCTGCAATTTATTAAAAATTGCTTCACGAGCTGCAAAGCGTTCCAAACCACTAAATTCTGCTGTTAAATCATTTAAAAATCCATCCTTGTTAATTGTTTCGACAATTTCTAATTGATGTTTCTTGATAATATCGATATCATTAATAGCATGAGCTGAAACTTTCATAGCCCCAGTCCCGAATTCAATATCAATATAATCATCAGCAATGATGGGGATTATTTTTTGCGACAAAGGATGTTTGATTGTTTTACCTACTAAATGTTTGTAGCGTAAATCTTCAGGATGAACAGCCACAGCAACATCAGAAAATAATGTTTCTATTCTTGTTGTAGAAACAACTAAAAATTGCTCAATATCTTCAGTTAAAGGATATTTAATGTGATACATTTTTTGTTCAGTCGGTTTATTGATTACTTCAATATTTGATAAAGCTGTTTTTTGAGCTGGATCCCAGTTAACTGCTTTAACATCACGATAAATTAAACCTTGTTGATATAGTTGAATAAAAACTTTATTAACAGCCTCATTAGCTGCTTCATCTAATGTAAAACGCTGATTATCATAGTCTAGTGCTAGTCCTAATTTAGCTCATTGTTCTTGAATTACATCAGCGTATTTACGTTTTCATTCTCAAGCATATTTTAAAAAATCTGAGCGTGATAAACTAGCAACATCAATCCCTTGATTACGTAAATTTTCAGCAACTTTAGCTTGAGTAGAAATTCCAGCATGATCCATCGAAGGAACTCACATTACATCAAAACCTTGCAATTTTTTGTAGCGAATTAACGTATCTTGAATAAAAGTGTTTCAAGCATGCCCAATATGTAAAACTCCAGTCACATTAGGAGGAGGCAAAATAATTGTATAAGGTGGTTTTGCAGGATTGTGAGTTGCAAAATATTTTTTAGCAACTCATTTTTGATTTTTGCCTTGTTCAACAAGTAAGTGATCATATTTTTTGTCCATGCCAACTCTCCTCTTAAATCTAGCTTTAGTTTTATTTTAATTATTTAATAACCATTTGATTCTTTTCTAAAGATCAACGGCGAAACAATCATGTAAGAAATATAAATTACAATTGTATTAATTCAAATTTTTACAGGTGAAAAAATAATATGAGAAATAATCGCGCTTTGAAGATCATCATACAATTTAATTTGTAAATCACCCATAGCAGCAATTACTGTTGTGATTGGTTCTAAAATGGCTGAAAAAACAATAATTGGAATTACATTTAAAAAGTTTTTAGTTTTCATTTTGAAAAATCCTAAAATTATTCCTAAAATCATTGTAATTGAACCAGCACTTAATAAACCGATAAAAGCATATTTATCTTTAATTCATTTTGAATTAGCAAAAACTTCATCAACGTTTTTGATATTCAAAATTGTTCCAGAAATTAAAGAAACTGTTAACACCAAAAAAAAGATTCCACTAACTAAGTAAATTAATTTTAATTTTTTGTCTTTATCTTTTTCTTGTTTATTTTGGTTAGCTGTTAATTTAATTTGATATTTAGCAATTTTCTGTTCACGATTTACTGGGTCAATATCTAAATTAGCCTGTAATTTGGCAATTCTTTTTTGATACTTAACATCCAAATTTTCATCTGAGTAATAGCGATTAACAATTTTACGATAAAATCACACCACAATCCCAGGCACAATCCCGGTGATTATTAATGAAATGGAATAATGATAAGAAAAAATTCCTGGAACAAACAGCAATGATAAAACATCAGAAATAATTGCTGTAAAAGCGCCTAAAATTGGTCCAAAAATTAATGAAGTAATTTTAATTGGCAAACCAATGATTGAAAATCGAAAAACCGGAATAATAGCAAATGGAGCAACACGAACTCCGATGATAACAAAAACAACAGCTGTTGCTGTTAAAATTGCTAAAAATGCGATTCTTCGACTAGTTCATTTTTTCATAGTTAAAATTTCTTATAGAATTATAAACAATAATGCCTGTTATGTTAATAAAAAAACTATGTTTTTAATTTTTTTTAGTCAAAAATCATGCATTTATGTTAAAATTGCTAAGCAATAAAAAATATTGCAGAAAGCAGATTCACTTCTCACCCGATGGATTAGTTCATGGGTAAATAGCTTCAATATAAATATAATAATAATTTTTTATATATTATAAAATCTATTTTTAGTATTTATTAAGCTAATGAAAGAGAAAGTGGAACAACCACTTTTTTTATTTTATTTTTAAGGAGAAAATTATTAAGGGATTTAATGTTCAAAATGCCAGAGGTGTTAAACAAGAGCACTTAGTAAATGAAGCAATTCCGTTTCCAAAAGTTTTTGTAATTGACCAAAATAATGAAAAAATCGGAGTTATGGAAATTAATGCAGCAGTTGAATTGGCACGGGAAAGCAAAATGGATTTAGTTTTAATTTCTGTTGACAATTCTAGTGGTAAACCAAAGCCTATTACAAGGGTGATGGATTATGGAAAATTTAAATATGACCGAAAAAAACGTCAAAAAGAAGCTAAAGAGAAACAAACATTCATTCAAAATCGTGAAATTCGTTTAACACCGAGAATTAATGACAACGATATTATTACCAAAGCTAAAAAAGCGCGTGAGTTTTTATTAGAAGGTGATCGTGTTAAAGTTTCATTAAAGTTTCGTGGGCGTGAAGTAGTTCACCCTGAAATCGGGATGGCAGTTATCGAAAAGTTTTTTGAACAAGTTAAAGACATTGCAAAAATGTCAAAAGAACCAGCACAAACTGATCGTTTTTTAGATATGCATCTAGAATTAGATAAAAAGAAAAAAGCTAGTTTAGCAAAACCAGAAGCTAAAGAAGCTGAAGCAGTTGCTGCTGAAACAGAAAATGCATAATTTAGAAGGGGGAAAGCAATATGCCAAAAATGAAAACTAAATCAGCTTTAACAAAACGTATTAAAGTTACTGGAAAAAATAAAGTTAAAAGGTCACAAGCTTATCGCTCACACCTTGCACAAAATAAATCAACTAAACAAAAACGTCAATCAAGAAAATCTACTTTGATGTCGCCAGCTGATTTAAAAAGATTAAAGGGATTATACTAAGAAGGAGGATAAGAAAAGATGAGAGTTAAAGGCGGAACAGTCACAAGACAAAGACGTAAAAAATGATTAAAATTAGCAAAAGGGTACTGAGGGCACAAATCAATCGGATTTAAAGTAGCGAAACAAGCTGTTGTTAAATCATGAACTTATGCTTTTAGAGACCGTAAACAAGTTAAAAGAGACTTTAGAAAACTATGAATCGCAAGAATTAATGCTGCATGTCGTCCACAAGGAATTACATACTCACAATTAATCAACGGATTAAAACTTGCAAATGTACAAGTAAATCGTAAAATGCTATCAGAATTAGCAATTCACTACCCAGAAATTTTTACAAAAATTGTAAATCAAGCAAAAGCAGCACGCAAATAATTTATTTAAAACAATGTTTTAGGCATTGTTTTTTTATTTATTAGCTTAGGAGAAAAAATGCATAAACATACATATAAAAGTACAATTAATCGCTGAAGCTTAGTTGCTTCAGTTGTTATTTTGGTTGTTTCATTAGTTTTATTTTTAAGTTTATATTTAACTCATAACCAAATTGCTGCGCGAAATTTTGCTTTGGCTTTATTTATTAGCTTTTTAATTTTACTTTTAGTAATTACAACTTGATTTCAATTTTTGCAGCGAAAATTGAAATTTCAATTTGAAGTTAATCCTCATTTAGCAGAAATTAAAGTTAAATATCACAAACTCATTGATCGTTATTATACTAACGTTTTATATGATTATCAAGCTTTAATTGGTGCTTATACTAGAGAAATAATTCGCTATGGATTACCTATTTTAATTGGCTTAGTAATTAATTTAATTTTCGTTTTAGTTGCTGTAGTTTAATCGATATGAAAAATTAAAAAAAGCAGTTTAGTCTTAACTAAGCTGCTTTTAATAATTATGCATTTTTTTGCTGATTTTGTTCTAGTTGTTGATCGGTAGGTAAATCTAAATTAGAACCAATAAAACTAAAAATTTCTGGACTTTGGTTAATATATTGTCCTTCAATAATTCTGATGACAGATTCTACAGTATCATTTAAAGAAACGTAGCTACCTTTTTCTTTAGTAAAGGATTCAGCCATAAAAAAATTCTGAGTAAAAAAGTTTTGTAATTGCAAAGCTTTTTTAACAATAATTTTATTTTCTTCATCCAAATCATCAATTCCTAAAATTAAAATTACATCTTCCAATTCTTTATACTTTTGTAAAATACTTTTAGCAGCAATGATAGCATCAAAGTGTTTTTGGCCAATAATAGTAGGGTTAACTGAACTAGAATTAGAAGCAACGGGGTCAAAAGCGGGATAAATATTTTTAGCTAATTGCTCACGTGATAATACAAGCGAAGCATCTAGGTGCGAAAGAATTGCAACAGAAGCAGGGTCAGTAATGTCATCCATCGGTAAAAATACAGTTTCAAAAGTAGTAATTGAGCCATTGCTATTGGCATATAGTCGATGTTGAATTTCGGAAACTTCACTTTCTAATGTTGATTGATAACCACCAACAGTAGGTTTCTTGCCTAATGAAGCTGAAATTTCAGTTCCCGCTTGTACAAAACGATAAATATTATCGATAAATAGTAAAACATCTTGTTTTTCAATATCTCTTAAATATTCAGAAGCTGTAACACCAACATTAACAATGTTCATTCTTGATCCAGGATGCTCATTCATTTGCGAGATATACATTGTGGTTTGCGGCATTAAATTTGAATCTTTTAATTCTTCATATAATTCTAATCCTTCGCGCGAACGTTCTCCAGAACCAACAAAAATTGAAGAATGAATTTTTTTAAATTTTGAAGAATTAAAAATAATTTCTTTAATTAAAACAGTTTTTCCAACTCCAGCTCCACCAAAAATACCTAATTTATAACCTTTTAAAATAGGAATAAAAAAATCAATTGCTTTAATTCCGGTTTCTAAAATTTCATAAGTGTTATCAATTGTTTTTTGAACAGTTTTAACTGAATTCATCTCAACATAATGAAGTTTTTCATTTTTATTAAGTAATGAATCACCAATCACATTAAAAACATTATTTTTTGAACTAGCTCCAACAGGAACTTTTAATGTTTTTAGACTATTAACTACTTTTTGACCTATTGCAATTGGTTCTTGTGCTTCTAAAATAATTGCTGCAACGTGATTACTATCCATAATCTTTTTAATAATTAAATAAACTTTGTTATTTTCTGTGACAATAACTTGATTGATTTTAATTTTTCCAGTAGTAGAGGTATTAAAATGAATTTCAATGACATTATCTAAAATTTTAGTTACTATTCCATTCATTTTATTGCTCCTCCATTTGATTAATAATAGCTTCTAATGTAACCTGATCGATATCTACAAAATCCATTTCTAATGGAATTGCCAAATCATATTTTTTATAATCAAAAAATTGATTTAACGCTTTTGCAAAATAATTTCGCATTAATTTTTGATTGACATCTTCTCCATTTAATAGCATTTGATAAGATTGTTTCGCTTTTTCATCATTTCTTATTAGAGAATAAATGAACTTTAAAGCTTCGCTTTTATTAGTTACATTTTGCAATAGTCCCCAAGCAATAATTTGGGTGATTATTAAAACAGTTTCTTCATTATAGGATTGAATTCCTTTTTGATTTAACAAACCTTCAATTGCTTTACCTTTGAATAAAATTTTTGTGATATCTTCATTTAATTCATAATTTAAAATCGCTAATTTTTCTTGTCGTTTATACTCACGATATATTTTAATTAATTTTGTTGATACCTTAGCAACATTTTTACTTTGAACTGACGTTCCTGTCCGTGATACAGAAATATCTAAATTCACTGCTGGTAATTTACCTTGAGCAAATAATTTGCTATCTAAAATAATTTGCCCATCAGTAATCGAAATAATATTGGAAGCAATTAAACCGGTAATATCATCGTCAATAATTTTTACAATTGGTAAACAAGTAATTGATTTTGAATTGATAAATTTACCACTTTTTTCCAAAATTCTTGAATGAGCAAAAAATATGTCACCAGGGAACGCCTCTTTACCAATCGGCTTATCAATTAGTAAAGCTGCTTCACGAAAAATGTTTGCATGAGTTGTTAAATCATCAATTATAATTAAAACATCATTTTCTTTAGCAAGATTTTCGGCATGTGCCATTCCAATATAAGGAGCTAAATATTGCTCAAACGGTGATGCTGGTGATGCCTCAATGATAATTGTATTTTTTAATGCATTATATTTTTCTAATGTTGAATAAATTTCATTAATTTGATTTCTTGAATTACCAATTGAAACATAAATACATTTTATATTACGATGTTTTTGATTAATGATTGTATTTAAAGCAATAAAAGTTTTTCCAGTTTTTTTGTTTCCTAAAATTACTTCTCGTTGTCCCAAACCAATAGGATTAAATAAATCAATTGCTAAAAATCCTGTATAAAGTTGTTTGTTTAATCGTTTACGACTCATCATATTTTCTGCAGTTGCAAAAATATAACTAGAATGACTATTCTTATCAAAATTTATTTTTTCTTTTGGCTGGGGTAAAATAATTTCACCATTAATATTAATTACATTTCCAAAATAATCTTGTGATGTTTTTACATAACCATAATCTTTGATTTCAATTAGTTCATCACCAATTTCATAATCCGAACTTTTACCACTTAAAATTAAAAATGCTTCATCATCTTTAGCTGATAGCAAAAAAGCTTTGCAATGCGGCTTATTTTTGACTTCAAAAAACTGTTCTTGTTTATAAGGGTATTTCCCCCTAACGACTAAAATATGATCGTGAATTAAATAAATTTTGGGATTATTTTTCATTTTTTTTGCTCCTTTTTTGTAGTCTTTGGATAATTCTACTTTTTAGCAGTGCAATTGCAATTAAAAATGCTGCAAAAATAGTTCCTAAAACAGCAAAAATGTAAACATTAGTTGCAACTGGTTGTTTAATTTCTTGGTTTAAACTAATTATTTCGCTAGCATTAACAATTTCTGATTTTTTTAGCTCTTCATCAAAAGGTTGTAGCTTTTGATATAAGTGGTTAATTTCTTGTGTTTTAGCAAAAATTTTAGCAAGATTGTTAATATTATTTACTGAATTAATGTTTGATAAAATTTCTAAATTATTAATTTCTTTTTTAACGTATTTTAAAGTTTCGATAATTGTTGGAATATTTACATTACTACTTTTAAGTTTTTCCAAATAATCATTTTTATTTTGTTCGATATTTTGCAAAATATTATTTATTTTTGAATTTACAATATCAGCAAATAGATTTAATACAGTTATTTTTACATTATTATCATTTTTATTTTCGATAATAAAACTATTTTTTAAATAATTTGTAAAGTATTTAAAAACTTCAACTGCTGCTTGGTTTGCTAAATTTGTTTTTGAGCCTAAATTATTCTGATATAAGCTTAAATTTTTATCATAAATTTCATTTGTTTTAGCTAAATAATTATCTGTAAAAATAAATTTTGATAAAGCATAAATCAAATGTTGTAATCTTTTTTTATTTTTATCATCAAGGTTATCAATTTTTTCAATGTCATTAGCATCATCTAAATTTAATGAATTTTGAATCTTGCTAAAAAAGTTTTCCATTATTAGATTGTTTAAATAAATCGCTCAGGTTTTAAAATTAGCATCATCGTCTTCATCAATATTACTAATTTCGCTTTGGTATTCTCGACTGTTATTAGTAGCAATTTTATCTTTTAAATTAACATTTGCAATTAATTTATCATTTTCTTTTTTTAAACTCAAAATTTGGTATTGATATCTTACATTAATTGGGTTTTTAAAAAATAATGCGTTTGCTTTAGTTTCCTCATCAGCTTGATTATATTGTTCAAGAAAATCATCAATAGATAAGTGAGATCATTCAGGGTTTATTAAAGGCTGTAAGTCTGGAATGTCTCTAATTTCAAATTCTTTATCTAAATCAATAATATTGCCATCTGGATCTAAGGCGATGGAATCTTGTTCATCAGGAGTAGGTTTTTTGGCTTCATCCTTTTTCGTTTCGTTAAATTCCATATTTTGCTTCAAGTCAAATGCTGTCAATCTTTTTCTTATTTTATTAATAATATAATCTTCTCACCCTTGATACCTTTGACCTGTGCTGTTTTCTGAAATAGGTTCGCCCATAACAATTACACTTTTGTTGTTAATTGTAGCATTGGCAAAATTAAAATCATCCTTAACTTTTGGTAAATCATTATCATTAGCAAAAATATCTTCACTACTATCTAACAAATCATGAAAATATTTATTTAAAACAACCCGAAATTGAGTACTAGTAATTTCATTTTTAATTTTTGTTTGATTTAAAACGTTTTTTTGGGCATTTTGTGTCTCTTCAGCATAATTAGTTTCCGCAGTGGCGCCAAAAATAATTCCATTTCAAGCCTTATCTTCCCAGTTGATTTCAGCTTTATCATATTCATCACTTTGAAATAAAACTTTTAAAAATGTTTGATTAAAACCATATTTGGAAGGGTTTTGTGTAATAGAATTTAAATTATTTTCTAAAAAATTAATAATTTTTTTATAATATTGAATTTTTGCAAAAAATTCTAAATTACGCTCTTGCTGATTAGATTCATGTTCAATTCCTGAAATTTTTAAATTTAAATTAAAAATAATATTTTTTAATGATTTTAAAAATTCTTCACTTAATGATTTTTGGTAAATTTTTTCTAAATTAGGATTCTGAGTTATCTGGAAAACCAAATTTGTTGTTTTAATATTTTTTTGTGAGTTTTGATTAAGTGCATAATTGCCAACTAAAGCAAAAGTTGTGGTAATTCCAACAAAAGTGGTTGCTAAAAAATAATAACTTTTTTTAAACTTCTTCATTTTCCAACCGATCTATCTCTACTAAATTAAAATTTTTAATCATTGTGTCAATAAATTTCTTTCTTTCAAACTGAGTTTTCTCTAATAAATATTCTTTGTTGTTTGTGGAATCATATAAAAATTTTTGCAAGTAAAAATTTTCATTAAAATCAAAGTTAACCTTAGCTTTTTGCTTAGTAAATTTTTTGCGATTACTTTCATAAAATTTTTTAGTAATTTTTAAGTTCAAAAAAATTTTTTTATCAAAAACTGTAATTAAGCTTCGAACATTAAAAAAGAAATATTCCTTATTTTTGTAAATCATTTTGAAAAGATTTTTATCAAAATTAAAAAAAGCATTTTCTTCAATAAGATTTCAGGTGGATTCTAAATCAGCACTATAAAAAAGTTGAACATTTTTTAAAATGCTTTTATTACCATTTTTTTCAATTAAAATCAATGTGTAATTTGAAATTTTATTTGCCATATTTTAAATGCTATTTCCTTTTTTATTTGCTGCTGTGATTAAAATTATTTCTTGGATTTCCATCTCCCTTTTATATTTAATAATTTCCCGATTTAGTAACTTGATTTTTTCTTCCATTTTTTTTAACATTTGATTTTCATTAATTAATTTATTTTTAAAAATGATAAATGTTGACTCTAGTAAAAGCAATTCAATTGCTTGTTGTAAATATAAAATTGATTGATTTTCAACAAACTCCTCGATGCTGGGGTGAAAAGCAAATTGATTAATATTAGAATGAATTTTTTCTTCTAATTCAGAATTTTTAGCATAGTTAAATTCAAAGCTATTAATTGGAAAAATAATAGCTTGACTTGAATTTACTTTATTTGAATTAATTCCAAAAATAATTTTAGAAAAATTTTTATTAACTAAATCTTCTTTGATGATTAAACCTAATTTTTCTGATAATGAAAAAATTTCTGTTATTTCTGGTTTTGGAATATTTTTATAAATTTTAATTTGATTTTTAATTGCAAATTGTTTTGCTTTTTCACCAATAGTAACTATTTGATCTAATGGATTTAAATTTTTTAAAATATTTAGTTCTACTCGATCATAAAATCCATCTAAATATTTTTCATTTTCAGTAACATAAATAAATAGTTTTTTTTCATATTTTTTAAGCTTATTTTTAAAAATATTTTTAGATGCAAAATTATCTAATAAAAAATTTTTAATATTACTTTTTTGGGCAAGTTTTTGTAATAACATTTTTCCAATGCTAAAGTTTTCATATAATAAAGTAATTTTATAATTTAAACGTTGAATTTCAATTAAAGAAATATTCCGATTGATATCGACTATCTGGTGAATTTTTTCAAAACTTTTAAGTTTATTAATTTGATTTTTTAAATTCATACCACTCCTAATTCAAAAAACTATTGCTTATTTTAATTTTTAAACTCCCTGTTTCCTTTGAAATGTAAATTACTATACCATTAAGAACTTCTACATATTTTTTTGCCCCTATCACAAAATCTTTTATTAAATGATTGTAGGTTGTAAAAAAACTATTTAATGCTTCATTATTTTGAATCGATTTAAAATTTATTGCATCAGTATGTGGGTTTTCGTGTTTGGAAACCGAAGGAACTAAAACATTTTGCTCTAAGCGTTGATTATTTTTTCAATTAATAACAAAATCATCGAATACAATATCCATTTTTTTATTTAATGCTTGATCCAACTTTTGTTGAAAATTTTTATAAATAATATTTTCAAAATCAATGTTATTAGCAAATAAAATATCACCAATTAGTTGTGTATACAAAATAACGTTATTTTGCTCTAAAAAAATTTGATATTCATCATTTGTAGTGACTACATCATTATTTAATTTTTGCTTTTGTTTTTTTAAGAATTTCATTTGCACTCCTTTTCAATTTAGTTTTTTTATAGTAGGTGTAATAAATGAAAGCACCCAAAATTCATGATCCATAAACTAAAAAATTTAATGTAATGTAGCTTAAAAAAATTATCAATGTTGTATTTAATAAATTAATTTTGCCACTATCCAATAATAAAAAATTATTATTGTGAATTGTTAATTCATGATTAAAGCCATTTATAAATAATATAATTCCAAAAATTAAATAATTCGAAAAGAAAAAGAAAATTTTAAAAATCGAAATTGTTTTTCAATTTTTAAGCAATATTAATCCTGTTAAAATCGCTGTAAAAATTGTATTAACTAAAATTACAAGAAATAATTCTTGTTGGCTAATTTGTATAAAACTAAGAATTAAAATTATTAAAATATTAAAAAATAAAATTAAAACTAGTCTTCACTCAGGATTAAAAGTGAAATATTTAATTTTTTTAACAAAAATGAATTCCAATAAAATTACAACAATCAAAATAAAAACTTGAATTACAATAATAATATATAAAGCTAATCAATTTAAATTTGTGTCAAAAAATGGGTCATAAGCATTAAATTTACTAAAACTTACTTTAAATCAAAAAAGAATTCCTCCAGTAAAAATGATGGCAAACATCCCTAAAATAAAGTTAGGTTTTGTAATATTTTTTTCAAAAAAATTGTAAAAAAGCACAAAATGAATGTTAGATAAAATTAGTAAAATAAATGTACCAAAAATCATAAAAAATAAACTTACTTGTCACTTTGTTTCTTTAATATTGCTAAAAATATGATCAAAAAACAAAACTACAGAATTATCAACAAAAGTTTTTGGTGCAATGTTTTTGTTAAAAACCAAAAATGCAAAAGTTATATAAAAAATAATCATTAAAATTAATCTAAAAAAATATGATAAATACAAGCTATATTGAATTTTTTTAGCAAGGGGATAAAAATTTTTCTTTTTTGTAGCAAAATAAACCGTTTTAAAAAAATCCATAATTCAAAAAATTAAAAATAACAGACTAAAGTAAAAAATAGTTTTCATGTCATTTATTTCTAAAGCGAAAAAACATACAATACCCAAAATCATAATTACAAAATATATCAATTGGTAAAGATATAAAAATTTGTTTCGTAAATAATTACTAATAAAGTTGTTATAAAATTTTAAAGCTGCAAATAAAAAAATAGTGTAAAACAAGGCTGATCTTAAAATGATCACAACATTGTAAAACACTAGTTCTGTTGCTGTATTTTTAAAAAGGTTTTCTAAACCATTAATGTAATTTCCGTTTGAAAAAAATGTCTTTTCCAAAAGAAATACAACTATTAGACTAATAATGAAAATGAAACTAAAAAAGATAAAACTAAAAATATTATCTCTTGTTAATTTGTTGTAAATAAAGCTAATTGCCTTGCTATAAAAACTATATTTTTTAGTTTTAGCATTGTTAGGTTCAAACATTTTTTAAATTATACACGTTTAGTTTTAAAAAATAAGTTTGTATTTTAATTTGAATGATTATTTTTCTAATTTTTGTTTTGAAAAAAGATGTGTTTCAAAATTTGAATTATTTTTAGCAACTACTTTAAGGGCATCTAAATATGAAGATTTTTGATCTTCACCACTACCAAAAATGATGTCATAAGCTTGAATGTAGTAATCTTTTAAGTTACTGTACAAATATCTTTCTGATTTTAATGCAATCGCTAATCCAGCATCATTTTTAATTCCTTCTAAACCATTAGAAAAATCACCATAATTAACTGCAAAAGTTTCGCCTTTTTCATTCACAACTCTCGATCCCGAACTTCCACCACCTAATGCCGCATGTCTAAAAACATAATTTAAACCTGAGAAAATATATTTTTTCCCTCAAACATCTAATTTAATGTTGATTGGTCAAATATTTTGATCCATAATTCCCATGTATCCTCCAATTGTTGAGTGATACTTAGAGTTTGAAAATGGTACACCTTGTTTTTGGACATCTAGCGGAATCTGAATTGAGCTATTCATAATTTCGCTTGGTCGCTTACTTGTTCACAAAGTTGTAGTTTCAATTTTTCTAGGATAACCAGCAATATAAAAATCTGGACTTTTTCTTAAATTCGGTTTTTTAATATAGCTATCTCTTCTAAAATCAAATCTTGAATTTATTTTAGTTGCATATTCTCCCGTTCATTTCTTTGCCTCCTCTTGGTTAGCGAAAGTAATTTCTAAAACAGCAAAATCCAAAACTTCTTCTTCATTTGCGGGCAATGAACTATCAAAGTCATGCGGTTTTGATTTTAAAAAATCATAACCCATATATACAACTTTAACATTATTAATTGCATCACTAATTTCTAATTCATCATTACTATATACACCTTTTTTGGCAATTGAATCAACATTATTAATTAATTTTTGTGAGTAATTGCTAATTTTAAAAAGTTTAACTTTTTGCAAAGCATCACCTGGATTAGTTTTTAAATATTCAGTAACTTCAGTTCCATAAATTCCGTAATTATTTTTATTAGCAATATGTCTTGCAATATGAGCATTAGTCCCGAAATATCAAGTTAAAGGGTAACTGCCATCAAAAGTTTTTTTTCAATCAAAAGCCCAAATAGTTCCAAAAATTCCGTTTGGTTTATTAGGGTAAAACATTTGAATAGATGCTGTTGAATTTAAAATTTTTTCAAACATTTCACTTGGGATATCATTAGCATTAGCTAACCCGTAGTTAGTATCATATGTTCTCGGTGCCGTTTGACCATAAGTTGAAGCAGGAGCGCGTTTCACAACTTCTCCATTTGTATTAATTGTCATTGCATCATTGGCAGTATTGTAAGTCACAACTGGTAAATTTTTAGCAACTTTTTGATTGGCAATTTTATAGTAATCATTTTCTAAAGTTCGATTAATCTCATCTTTTCCAAAATTTGTCTCTGCTGAATTTGGCAATGCCTTGTAATATTCTGTATCTTTAAGATAATTTTTTCTGTAAAAAGTTTCATATTCTGCAGCAGTTTTATTAGCCATGTTTTCAATACTATTTAAATAGTCTTTTGTAGAAGTGTTACTCCCATTTCCTTCAAAACTGCCTTCCAAATCATCAATGTTTATTCCTGGATCTTCAATTGGTTTTGTGTAAACTGGGTCATCAACATCAGAACTACCACTGTCATTTCTTGGTGGTTGTTTAGCATTATCGCCGGGTTGCTGTGGATTTTTTGGAGTTTGATGATCAGTAGAGGGTTGTTTTTTCTCATTAGGATCTACAGGTTTGGAAGATTCCGGTCTTTTTTTAGGTGGAATTTTTTTATTTGGTATTCCAATTAAGCTATCTTCATTTGAACAAGCAACTAAAATTAACGGTGTTGCTACAACAGTTATTGCAAGAAAAAAACTTTTTAATTTTATTTTTTTAAACATTTAATTACCACACTTTCGCCAATTATAATAAATAAAAATTATACTTTAATTTTTTGATTAGTTTTTAAAAGCTTTAGATAGATAGTATAATTTGCTTAAATAAGGAGGTTTTGATGAAATTAAAGACAAAAATCATCACTGTTGTTTTATCAGGATCTATAGTCATCTCTGGAGCAATCGTTGCATTAACAGTTAATAATTTTAAAAATTACGAAAGCAATCAAATTGCTACTTCAGTTTATAATTCGCTTTTAAAATCTAAAAAAATTGATAGAGCAAAAGTTGAAACCCCTACAAAAGAAGAACCTGTTGTAGAAAATGAGATAGAAAAACCCCAGCAAGATTCTGAAGTTATTGAAAACAAAGATGTTAAACAACCTATTAACACACAACCTAAGAATGAGGTTAAGATCCCTCAAGAGCGTCCAAGAATAAATCCAGAAATTAAAAGCCCACCAAAAAAAGTTCAAGTTCAAAAACCGAAAAACACTAAAGCACCAAAAATTGATAATTTTAAACCTAGTTCAGATAGTGAATTAGATAATGTTTTAAACCAAAAAACTGAATATGATGATGATCTTGGTGAAATTGAAATCGTTAATGAAGTTAAAATTGAAAAAAATTTATTACCAATTGACCAAGAATTAGGTGGATACGGAACGAAATCAAGAAAAAAAGTACGTCGTTTTGATGGGCAAGTTCATGATAATCCTTTTATGCCTGGAGCACAAGAATCATCACAAACAATGGTTGATTTATATTATAGTGGTGTTAAATTTAAAAAATTAGCTCCTGGAGTAAAAGTTAAATCAGAAGACTTTAAATTTGTTAAACCTAACAGTATGGTCTACACTGGTGAAGAGTTTTTAGAAATTACAAATCAAGATTTAGAAGAAACTGTCAAAGAGATGAATCGAGACATGTATAAAATTTTAGCTAACGAAAAAGATCCCAACTATGCTTTTTGAAAGCAATGACATAAAGAAAAAGGTGATTTTAGGGTTAGTTCTTTGAGACCTGAGGAAATTAAAATGCTCCGTCAAGGTTGATTCCCTAGTTCAATAAATAGCTGATCTTTAAGACCGGGATTTGTCAATCCTACAGTTTATAAAACAACAAGAACAAATTTAAATCGTTATATTCCTTTGGCTTCAAGTAGTGAAAGATCAGCTACTGAGGTACATAATTTAAGTTACAACCCCGGAAAAGAAGAACAAGTTGATCCCAAGTTTAATTGAAATAAAAAAACACAAAACATTACTGGGTATACCGATAATGTAGCTCAATTGCACACTTACACCAATGGCGATGGTGAAGAAAGATATATTCTAGAAGTTAAAAATTTAAATGAATTTCGTGATATTCAAAAAGCAGTTAATACAGTTTTGGGAGTAGTTAAAAATAAAGCAATCGGAATTGGAGTTGCAGTTCGCAATATAAACAACCAAACTGTAGATGAAGCTAAGGAAATTGTTAAAAATATTCCTAATACTGTTAAATCATTAAATTTATTTTATCAAGTTAATGACCCTGAAGTTGTTAATGCACTTTTAGAAAATAAAAATTTCTCTTCCAAAAATCCTTTATTTGAATTAGATATTATTGTTGGTAATTTACATGATGAAAATTCACCAAAATTAAATCAAGTTGATCCTCGTGTTTTCATCAAAGTTAAACCAAGTACATTTGATTACCATTCAAGTGCAATTTTTACAAGATTTACTATTGCTAATAACATTAATAAATCAACCTTAGAAAATCTTTTAAAATATGTTTATATTAAAGAAAGAAATCGCCGCGAATTCCAAGGTTCATTTGGCCAAGGTGGCCATATTACAGAGATTAATTTAGCAAAAACTGAAATTACTGATTTTAACAACATTGATTTCCCTAAACCAGAAAGTAGTGATAAATTAATTTTTACACAAGTGGTTTTTGGTGATGTTAAAAACCAGAAAGTAAATATTGATTTAAGTGATTTAAGAATTGATAATACTGATAAAATTAACCCAAGAAGTAATTGACCAGTTTTATATGGTTTAGATATTTCTAATCAGCCACATACACTAACATTAACTGCTCGTTCAAATAGAAGTATTGCTCAAGATATTGCGACTCTTGTAAATATTTACAACTATTCACATGCTATGAAAACAATCGACTTGTCTAGTGTTAATGAATTTACAGAAGCAAACGTAAAACCAGCTTTAAGCGGCATTAGAAATACAGTAAAAGTTATTACAGCTTCTGGTGAATTTAGTTTTACACCACCGCCACCACCAAGGGGTTAAAATAACTCAATAAATAGCACCATTTATTGGTGTTTTTTTATCTAAATTTTTTAAATTTTATTTTTTTTATTGTTATTTTAAACTTATTTAGTTTTTAATTTTTAAAAAATAATAATTTTTCATTTGGTTATATTTAACTTTTATATGATAATTAGTTTATGTAAAAATAGGTATAGTTCAAAAACGACGATGATTTATTATTTAAATAATAAACATTTATATGCTTTTAATAAAATAATATGAACTTTGTATTTAGTATTAAAACTATACTTATTTTTTTCACATAATTTTCGCATAATAAAAATTAATTTAGCCATTAATTTTGACATTTTTATAATGATTTTATAGTTTTCAAAATTCTTAAACTTATTTTTTTCTATAAAAAAATAGCATAGCTTTATGTTAAGTAAAAAAAATCTAATTATTAAAAGCAAATTTATTTTATAAAAATTTAAATTAGGAGGGATTTAAATTTTACTTTGGAAATCCAGAAATAATAACTAGTAAAGGTATGTTTATCACTATTTATGAAATACATTTTTAAAAATAAATTTTTTCTAATGGCAATTTTAGCAAGTTTTATATCGGCCATTTTGACAGCAGTTTTATATTTTTTACCAATTAAAACATTAGATTATCTTTTACAATATGATATTTATAATTTTTCAATTTATATATTATTAGAAATACTTGCAACAGCTGCTGTTTTTTTCTTTAGCTGACTAAGCAATTTTTTTAAAAGGAAATGAGAAAAATTTTTTTTAATTACATTACAACAAAAAATTATTGAAGCAAAAAGTTTTACAACCGAATCTAATGAAACAGAAATTTTTAAATACATAACTAAAGATCTAGACTTTTTAAAACAATTATATTTTGGCGCTATTTTTCACATTGTTGAAAAAATTTTAGTAATTTCATCGTTTCTAGCATTAGCAATTTTTGTTAGTTGAAAAATCTTTTTAATTATTTTTATTACAGTACTATTGTTAATTATGATTTCGATTTTTTTAAAAAAACATGCCAATAAAATTGGGTATAACTTTGACGAAAATAATAAAATTTATCAAAAAGAAATAATTGAGATTTATAACTCTTATGATACTTTTTACTTTTTTAACAAGCTAAATATTTTTTATGATATGTTTTCCAGAAGTTCTAAAAGATATGAAACAAATATTAATAAAATTAACAACAATCAGAATGCTTATCAATTTTTAGTTGGAGTTTTAAATGAGTTAAATAGAATAGCTGTTTTTATTGCGGTTGGTTTTTTAATTTTGTACCAACAAATCCAAATTAATAATATTTTAACTATAACTTTTATTGTTGGTCAACTTTTTTATAACATTAGTTCATTATTTGATGATTTAATAAATTTATCAAAATCACAAGCAATAGCAAAAAATATTACTAAAATTGTTGAAGTGAAAAATAATAATATTATAAATTCAGAAGAAATTCATCAAATTAAGTTAGAGGCACAAACCTTCATTTTTGAAAAAAATTCCAACTTAATTAATATTCCAGAAATTAATATTGAAAAAAATCAGAAATATTGAATTCATGGTAAATCAGGAATAGGAAAATCAACAATTTTAAAAGCAATTTTAGGAACATTAAAAAACAATGTAGTTAAATTAAAGTACAATAATCTTCCTAAAGAGCCTCAAGAAATTATTAATTATTGATCAGAAATTGTTTTTTTAGAAAAAGAATCTTCATTTATTGAAGATTCAATTATTAATCATGTAACTTTGTTTGCTCAAAAACCTAATGTAAATAAACTGGAAAATATTTTTAGATTTTTAGAGTTACCAATAGAAATTTTAAAGCAAAAAATAACTAATGATAACTTGTCATCGGGGATGAAACAAAAATTAGAAATTGCTAGAATTTTTTACTTTGATAAAAAAATTATTTTTCTTGATGAATCACTTTCTAGCATTGATGCTAAAATGCGGATTAAAATTTTAAAAGCTTTATTAGAAAAATCAGACGTAACGTTAATTTATATTGATCACTATTTACCGCGAATTTTACATTCTCAATTTGATTATGTAATTAAAATTGGGGGTAAAAATGCTTAAAAAATTTTGAAAACAAGATTTAATATTATTTTGCTTAATTTTTATGAAAAATGGTTTTTTAGCTTTTGAAGTTTATTCTACAAGAGAATTTATTGCAGCAATCCAAATTAGTAATCTTGAGCAAACTTTTTTATGATCTGGTTTAACGGTTATTGCTTTATTAGCTTTTAGGATACTACTTTTTTGAAATAATAAAAATATTTATAAGCTTGTTTCTAAAAAAATTTTATTTCAAAAGTTACAAAAATTGCAGCTTTTAAGCACAAACTTTTATGAATTAAAAAAAGAGAATATAGGTTACTTTCAAAATAAATTCATTAACCAAGCTGATAAAATTAAAAATGATTATTACAAAGTTTTTTACATTATTATTGATATTACTATTTCACTTTTTTTGATGTCAATCATCTCAATTGTATTTTCATGAATTATTTTATTGATTTTGATTAGTTTTGTTTTAGTTAATGCTTTATTTTCTTTTGGTTTTGAAAAAATATATTTCAAATATGAAGACAAAATTTTTGAATTACAAGAAAAATACAATCAAAAAATTTGAAATATTTTAGAAAATACCAAAAAATTTATTTTTTATGCTCAATTCAAAAATTGAATTAGTTGAAGTAGTAAAAGCGGCAATAAATTTTATTTTGAAAATAATAGACAACTCAATAAAACAGATTTACTATCAGCTTTATGAACAGTTTTTGGAATTTCATTGCAAATACTGTTAGTGTTAGTTTTAGGTATCTTTTACTTTAATAAATTTATTGATTTTAGCTCATTGATTGCATCAGTTACCTTAGTTTCATTTTTATTTACTGATAGTTCTGATTTTTTGTATTACATGTCAAAATACAAAACAATAAAACGCATTTTCAAAAAATGAAATGTTACAAAAACAAAAAAATTAAGTTATAAATCTGAGTTAATTAAAACGATTACTGTTAGTAATTTAAAATCAGATTTTTTAAAAGTACCACATTTACTTAATTTTAAATTTGAAGCAAATAAAAAATATTTAATTATCGGTTCTTCAGGAATTGGTAAAACTAGTCTTTTTAATTTTATCTTCGGTTTAAATTCTAATTATGAAGGAAGGATAGAAATTAATCAGGAAAATTTTAAATTGCAAAATACTGTTCCAGTTTTTAATGATTGAGTTTTTATTGCAGCTAACAACACATATGTTTTTGATGCAAGCTTAAATCAAAATATTACATTATTTGAGCAAACAATTGATCAAACTCAATTAGCTAAATCTAAAGCTCAGGCCCAAATTAATTTTCACAATGTAGATCAACCTTCTTCAGGCGAAAAACAAAGAATTAATTTAGCTCGAACTATTTATGCTAATAAAAAATGAATTTTCCTTGATGAATCTTTATCTAATGTTGATCAAAAAACATCGCAAGCAATTGAACGAGAACTATTGCAAAACACAAAAATAACACTAATTCATATTGCTCATAATATCAATGAAGAAAATTTAAAATTATACGATTACGTTTTTCAATTTGATGATGAAATCAAAAAATAATTATAAAAGTGTGCAATTAGCACGCTTTTTCACATTCATTTTTTTTACTTAAACAGCCCGATATAAATTACGATTAACTAATCTTGAGTTAATTAAATAAACTCCTAAAGGAATTATTAATGACAAAACCGCTCCAGCTGAAACAACATTTAAATAATTACCACCATTAATTGCCGGTCCTAAAGCTGGGAATCATGTTGCAACAGTATTGATATCTTTTCCAGATAAAATAATTGATGGTCATAAAAAACTATTTCACACTTCAATTGTAGTAAAAATAACAGTTAAAAATACAGGCATTTTTAAACTTGGTCAATAACCATAATAAAATCTTTCTCATAATTTTAAATTATCAATCTGAAAAAGTTTTTTATTTTTAGCTCCAACTTGCATAAAAGTATTATAAAAATAAGTGAGTGAAAAAAATGAAAATAAATGCGTCATTGTTAAAGACATAATCACTGAATGATTGATTCCAGTTTCATTTCTTATTTTTAATAAGTTAATATAAATACTTATTTCAGGTATTACTGAAATAAGTAAGAAAAATACAAATAAAATTTTTCGTAAGTATTTATTAACATTAGCTAAACCATATCCACCCAAAATTAAAGCTAAAAGCTTAATCACTAATACTAATAAAACATTTTGAAAACTCACTAATAATGCTGGACCAAAAGTAGCAACTGCTTCTTGGTATGATTCAACGTTTAAGCCATCTGGTAAAAAAGTTGTAGGATTTGTTTGGATAAATTCTTTTGACATAAATGAAATTACAATCAAATAATACAAAGGAAATAAAATTATTAGTAAAGCTAAAATTATTAAACAGTATTTAATAATTTGTCAAAAAATTTTATGCATAACCCCTCTTTTTAATTTTATATACTCCAACTTGTTTTAACGTAATTTTTATTCCATATTTTAAAATTTGACTAATAATGAAAATTCCAAAAATATAACTAAAAATTAAAATCGAAGCAACTCCAGCTTCTGCAGTTTTAATGCTGCTTCCACCTATTGGTGGATTAATAAAATCATAAATATAACTTGCTAATGTATGAAATTTATACAAGCTTAAATTAAAATCTTGACCCAAAATTGCTCGAGGGTAAAGCATAATCGAAGTAATAAAATTAATGTAAATAATTAGTAAAAATGATTTTTTAATTTCATAAAGGTAAATATTAAATAATTTATCTTTTAAACTTAAGTTATCCATTTTAATTTTTTTTCAATTTTTCTTTGTAGCTTGTGTAATAGCAAATACAAATAAAACGGTATTAAAAGGAATAATTCTTCAAAGTTGAAAAATTGTATAAATTATATAAGGGTTATTACGAACAAAAGCTATGTTAGTACCAAAAACCTTATTAAAAACATCTTTTTCATCACCAAATAAAAAAATAAAACTACTACCAATTGCAAAAATGGATATAAAAAATTGCGAGTATAGTAGTGTAATTACAACGTTTTTAAAAAGTTTTAAAAAAATTCCGTTTACTAATAATGAAAATAAAAATGCAATTAAAATTCCTAACGGTGTTGCAATTAACATAATCACACTACTATTTGTTAGAGCTGAGTGAAAATCATTATCTGATAATACAGAATAAAAATTTTCAACCCCCCAGTTAAAATTAACTTTACTATATCTTTCATAAACTTTAAAAGAATCAATAAAAGTATTTATCAAAGGTATCAGCGAGAAAATTAAAACAATAATTAACAATAGAATTAAAAATCATAAACCATTATTTTCTTTAAAAAGTTTTTTAACTTTCATAAATTCGCTCTCCAGCAGCACTAAATTTTAAAATATCTTTAGGTTTAACAACTAAATCAACAGCATCGCCTTTTTTATATAAATTAATTTCTGAAATTATTTCCAATTCTTTATTAAATTCATAAGAAAAAATTTTAATAATATCTAAATTGCCATTTGTCCTTACATCTTTAATGCAACTTTGAGATTTAGAATTTTTTATAATTTTAATTTTATTTGATCTAATAAAATATTGGATGTCTCCATCATTTTTTAAGTGCACAATTTCAGGGTAACCAATAAACTTAGCAACATCAATATTTTTGGGATTATCAAAAATTTCTTGAGGGGTACTATATTGGGAAATTGTTTTTTTATTGATGAAAATAATTTTATCGCTAATTAACATTGCATCATTTTGATCATGTGTCACAAAAAGCATTGTAGTTTTAAATTTTTTATTAACACCACGTAATCAGTCACGAGCCTTTTCTTTAAGTTTAGCATCAAAAGCCGCAAAAGGTTCATCAAGTAAGATTAAGTCACTTTTTTTTACTAAAGCCTTAGCAATTGAAACTCTTTGTTTTTGACCTCCAGAAAGCTTAGAAGACTTTTTATTTAAAATTGATTCAATTTCTAAATTATTAGCTACATCAATAATATTTGTGCGAGCTAAATTACGAACTGTAAAATTTTTTCAAAATCTTGTAGCGCAATTTTTATTTTTGAAACTAATTTGTTTTTTTTCTTTTTTTTGATTGTTATCCTTATTGAATTTAATTAATTTATTAAAAAATTTTTGAATTTTATGTTCTTGTTTTTTGATGCAAAAATTATCATTTTGGCTTTCTAAATTTTGTAAAATTATTTGGCGCTCAACTTTTTTTAGACTAATAAATTTAAAAAAAGCATTTCAAATTTGTAGATTTATTTTTCAATAAAATTTTTTTTGTTTTTTTAAATTAGAAAAAATAAAATCTTTTTGTTTTGCAAATTCTTCAAATAAAAGTTTAGTACCAAATTTATTATTGGAATCAAAATATTTCAACATTTCTAGTTTTCTCAAAATTCTTCAATAGTAAGAATTTTTAATTGACAAATAAATATTTTTATAAACTGAAATATTTTCATATAAATTAAAGTCTTGGAATACATAACCAATATTTAAATTAACTTTTAAACCATTAATTTCAATATCACCCTTTTTTTCTACTAACCCAGCAATAGCATTTAATAATGTTGTTTTACCACTACCAGAAGGGCCGATAATGGAAACTAATTCACCTTGTTCTACAGAAAAATTAATTTCTTTTAAAATAGTTTCCTTATTTAAAACAACATTTAAATTTTTAACTTTTAAAAACTTATTTGCACTTTTTTTCATGTTTGAAATTATAAAATAATTTACTGTTTATTTTTAGTAAAAACAACAAAAAAAGCTAAAAATTTAGCAAAAAGTAAAATATTTTTTAATCTAAAGCAAAATTTAAATTTATTTTTTAAAAATAATTGAACAAAAATAAAATTTTTTAAAATATTTTCATTTCAAAAAAATTAAAGTTTTTAACAATTGTAGGAATTAATATTTAATTGCATTTTGAATTTAGTTATTTTTTATATTTAATTCAATTTAAACATCTATATATTAATAAACGTAATCAAAATAAAACATGAAAAAACAGCAATTGAAAACCGCTGTTTTTATTTACAAGAGCTGGTATAAAAATTATTTATCTTGATTCTGATGATAGCTTTCTAAGACTTCAACTCTTTTTTCGATGTTTGCAACTCTTTCTTCAATTTTTGTAACTCTTTCTTCGATGTTTGTAACTCTTTCTTCGATACTTATAACTGTTTTTTGAATGCTATCAATTTTTTTGTCACGTTCGGCATCAAGTTTATCTTGAAGTGCAAAACGCTCAATAACATACTTTTGAAAAGCTTCATCTTTTTTAGCTTTTTCGGCATCACGCTGATCACGTAATGCAAAACCTTGAATTACAAATTTTTGTAAGTCTTCAACCATTTTAATAACCTTGTCGATTCGGTCATCAACAGGGGGAGTAATTTTCATATCTTCATAACCTCCAAAATTAATGCAAAGCTTACCAAATAATTTTTTATCAATAACTTTTACTTCAATTAAATTATATTCAATTGTAGCAGAATTTTTTTGAAATTTATTAGCTAAAGATTTGTTAATTTTACCTGGTTTAATATCAAAGATATTATTATCCATAATAACACTTCCTTTCTTTATTAAATTTAGGAGGGGTATTTTACATCCCTCCTTTTATATATAGTTAGGAATTGATAATTTCGTAAAAAATATAAAAAATATTTTTTACAAAATTAGTTATTTAAATTTTTAAAAGTAATAAAAAATAACAGTTGAATAGACAATGTATTACAAAACTGTTATTTTAAAGTTATTTATTTTTTTGGTACAGTATTTAAACCATTAACTAAATCAGCGCCATTTCGCTGTGGCTTTTTATATCTAGTTCAGTCACGAATTAGTGATTTCATCCTATAAATAATGTTGTCTGTATAAGTGTCAATGGCAATGTTGGTTAATTTTGGCGAGGTCGCAATTTTTGAGCCATCTTTAGGGTTTATGCCTTTTAATTGGATATAATCACCTAAATTTAATAATGCCCCTTCTAATCTCCCGACTTCAGTTAGTAATTTAGCTAATTCTTCATCATTAGCACTGGCATCAGCTTGTAAAGCGATAATTTTTTGATTTAGTTGTTCTCAAGCTGCTAATAATTTATTGTATTGTGTAGTAGTTAAACTATTTTTAGCTGGGAAAATATAACTAGTTTTATCTCTCAAATAATCACGAACTAATACAGAATTATTGTTAGCATCTTGCATTGTGCCATTATAAAGTCAAGTTAAAAACTTTTTAGTTGCTTGATCTCGAGTTGCATTATTAGTTTTTAAAACAACTAAGTTTGAACCACCTTCTTGAAAAATAGGATTAATTTGATTATCGCTAAAATTTAACAATTGTGGTTTTCATCAAATGTCTTGACGTTTAGCAAAAGTTTGATATTTTTCAGGCTTATTTTGTCCTTCGCTAGCTCGAGTTTTGCTATTTTCATATGAATTAGCAACATGGACTGCTGGAACAATAGCCATTGCTGCCCCATATTCCAATAAGTTATTAGAGCTTCAATCAGTGTTTTTTAATGTGGCATTATAAGCTCCATAAAATAACTTAGGGTTTTCTAAATTGGCCACTTTAATAGCTTTTAATTCTCGATATTTAGAAGCTTTAACAAAACTATCGAATGCTTCTTGAAGTTTTTGTTTTAGTTTAGCTTGATGAGTTTTTTCATCATCGCTAGTTCCCTCTTCAAAAGCATAAAAAATAGTTTGAATACCTTTATCATCAGTTTTTAAATATCACAAAAATTTTTCTGGTGAGCCAAAAAGCTCATTACCAACATCGGCCCCTAATTTGGAATATAAATATTTTTTAAATAATTCTTGTTCATATTCAATCATTAAAATTTTAGGATCAAATGAATTTTTTAAAGCATTTTTTTGCTCGGTTGTTAAATTGGGGTTTAATTGTAATCCCTCATAAATGCGATTTGTAAAATTTAAAATTTGATCAAGGTTAGCAAAAGTTGCATCATTGACATTGAAACCTTGAAATACGGCGGAACTTTTGGCTTGCATATGTTTTCAAATTTTGTTATTTGGAATCTCAGCATTACCTTCTCGTGCAGCTTTTAGCACCCGTTGAGCAATTTGACTAGTTTCATCAATTGAACCACCGCCAGCTTTAATTTGATCAAAAATTAATTTCATAATGTCAAGATTAAAAACAAGATTATCATTTGACATTAAATCAAATGGTAAGCTATAAATATTACCCTGTTTTTGACCAGGTAATTGTTGATGAAGCGGCAAAATAGTTTCATCAATTACATTTGCTAAACTATTAATATCTAATAAACGGTTGTATTGACTAATCATAAAGGCGCCACGGGCATTATTTAAAATAATATTAGGAATGTGTTCGCTACCTTTATCATCTTGATTATTTTTAATAGTTTCTAATTTAGTTATAACTTGTTTAGCTAAGTTATACTCACTATTAGCTTTTGTAATTGCCGAATCTTGTAACTCTACTTCTAAAAAATTTGGAGTACCTTTTTGAGTCTTGTTATACTGTTTTACAGCTTCAGCAAGCGGTTGCATTAAAGGAAATGTACTTGCTTGTGAAGTCTGAAAAATTATTTTTAGATTTTGATTAATTGGATTTGTTGTAGTAGCACTACTACAAGCAATTAATGCTGTAGGTACCATAATTGATGAAAGCGCTAAAATACCTTTTGTTATCTTCATTTTGTTCCTTTTTTTTATTTAAAATTATTTTTCAGTTATTTTTATTAAATTGTAAAGCTTATTTGCATTTTTTAGTTAAATTTAATTTATTTTATTAATAGCGTCAATTACACCTTGACCAGTTTTTATGCTACCATCTTGTGATTTAGTTTTTGTTGTCTCAGCTAATGCTGATCTAATTGTATTCATTACTTTTGATGTTAAATCATCAATTGGGATGAATTTTAATGTAATGCGTTTATTAGCATCAATTGCCCCGTCTTGTAAATTCATACCTTTCATCTCTAAAATATCTTCAAGCGATAATAATGCACCTTCAAGCAGAGCTTTTTTGTGTTCTAAATCATGAATTGCTTTTTCTTCATTTTCTGTTTTATTTGCCTTCGCATGCATTGTTGCTAGTTGAGATTTGTATGATTCATATTTTGTTTTAATACTTTGATATTGTCCGAAGGTAATTCTGTCTTTTGTTGGAACCACATATGAACTATTTTCTAATAAATAATCTTTTGCAAAGACATCTTTTCCGTCGTTGTCTTTGAAAGCCCCTTGTAATAATCAGTTAATAAATTTTACTGTTGCTTTATTTCTTTTTTCAGTTGTATTAATTGCAATTAGTGATGAACCGCCTTCGTTAAATACTTTGCGAGTTGAATTGGTTTGCATTTTCATTACTTGATTTGATCAGAAAATATCTTGAGGTTTTGCAAAAGTTTCATATTTACTTTTTACCCCTCCAGCATTTTTTTCCATTGAATAAGTTGTAATATAAGATTGTTTTATCCCGACATGTGGAGCTAAAGCAAAAGCTGAATTATAATCTCTAACATCTCAAGCTCCCCATTGTAGATTTCCGTTGTTGTTGAAATAAATTGATTTAAAAGCTTTTGGGTTTAATGTTGATGCCGAATTATTTAATAATATTTTTGAATTATTTTTAACAAAAGCATCAAAGGCTTCTTGCAATTTTTTTTCCAATTCAGGTTTTTTAGAAGCTTCTCTAAATAAGTATGTAATATAATTTTTTGAATTAGCTGCATCTTGTGATAATTTTCATAAAAATTTATCAACATCACCAACAATTTCAGTTCCTTGATTAACTCCTAAATAGTCATATAGAAATTGTTCAAAAATCACGCCTGTATAGTCGGTTGAAAAAACTTTAGGATCTGGATTTGAATCTGCAAAAATAGCAGCTTTTTGATCTTCAGACATTTTTGATTCATCTAGTTTTAAGCCATCAAAAACTTTTTTAGCAAATTCCATCATTTGTTGTAATGAAGAAAATGTTGCATCATTAACTGTATAACCAGTAAAAGCAGTTGTTGATTTTGCAACCATATATCTTCAAGCTTTATTTTCAGGAATTTCTTTACGACCTTCTTTGTCGGCATTTTCAGTTTTTTTATAAATTTCACTATTTTTATCAACAGTTCCACCACCGGCTTCAATTTGATCAAAAATTAACTTCATAATATCTAAGTTAAATGTTAACCCAGTTAATGAAGTTACATCAAATGGAATTGTATAAGTTTTTCCGGTTGTATTACCTGGTAATTTGTTATGGACTTCATAAAGAGTTTCATCAAATAATTCTTTATTAATTGGTGTCCCGGTTAAATCTAATAATCGATTGTATTGATTAATAACAAAAGCACCTTCCAAGCTATTTAGAATCATGCTTGGAATATTTTCATAACTACTATCAGGTTGATTTTTAAGTGTTTCTAATTGTTGTGCAACTTGATTAATTAAAAGCTGTTCATCAGCTTTTATTTTTAAATCATCAGCATCTTGAACAACAACTTCTAAAAAGTCTTGAGTACCTTTTTGTTGTTGATTATAAATTTTAGCTAAATCCTTAATTGGATCCAATAATGGATATCATAAATTTTGAGCTAGTTGGAAAACAACTTTTTCTGATTTAGTTTCACTTGAACAAGCAACAACTAGTGCAGGTATAGTCACAGCTGAAGCTGATAAGGTTAATAATTTAAGTTTTTTAGTCATTTTTTAGTTTCCTTTGCATGGTAAATGAATTTAAGTTAAAATAAAATGATATAAATAAAATTATAATCAATAAATTTTTTTTATTTAAAATTATTAAATTTTTTTCATTTTTTGAACCATTTTTTGAATTTTTTAATTTTTTTTTAAAATTAAAAAAACAATTTTTATTTATTTTTTCAAATAAAAAATTATTTTTATTTGAAAAACATATTAAAATTAACGAATTAAATTATTTTTAATAATTATTCAATTAATGTAAGGAAGTAAAGATGCGTGTTTTAGTTATTCGTTCAACTTTTGTGCCATCTGAAAAATCATTTTCAGATGGGGCGGTAGATTTATTTTTAAAATATTATCAAACTAAAAATCCAGAAGATGAAATTATTGAATTAAATTTAAATGATGTCTCGGCCGGAACTATTTCAATGACAAGTTATAATTTTGCTAATTTTTGTAATCCAGAAGATTCATTTCAATATATTGAGCAATTAAAAAGTGTGGACAAAGTCATCTTTGCCACACCAATGACTAATTTTAATGTTTCAGCTGTGGCGAAAAATTATTTAGACCACATTGCTGTACCTGATCATACTTTTTCATATAAAAACTCACCTAATGGGGAAGCAAAGGGGATGCTAACTCATTTAAAAGTTCAAATTATTACTAGCCAAGGTGCGCCGCTAGGATGATATCCATGAGGTAATCACACTCGATTGCTAAGCGGAATTTGGCAATACCTTGGTGCCCAAGTTAGTGAACCAATTTTAATTGCCGGTACTAAAGTTGGGGAGGCAACAACATTGGGACGGGATGGTTATTTAGCAACTTTTAAAACAATGATTCAAATGGCTGCTGAAAAATTTTAGAATTCGCTAAATCAAAAAAATTTGTAATTATTGAATGCTTTTATTTTAAAATTAAAAAATAAAAAAATAAGTTTTTAAAGCTTTTTTATGCCAAAAACTTATTTTTAAATAAAATAATATATAATTAAGGCAAGAAATTATTCTTAACAACTATTAATTAAATAAGGAAGTAAAGATGCGTGTTTTAGTTATTCGTTCAACTTTTATGCCTCGTGAAAAATCATTTTCAGATGGGGCAGTAGATTTATTTTTAAAATATTATCAAACTAAAAATCCAGGAGATGAAATCATTGAATTAAATTTAAATGATGTTTCAGCTGGAACTATTTCAATGAATAGTCATAACTTTGGAACCTATTTCAATGAGGAAGATTCATTTAAATATATTGAGCAATTAAAAAGTGTTGACAAAGTTATCTTTGCTACACCAATGACTAATTTTAATGTCTCAGCTGTGGCGAAAAACTATTTAGACCACATTGCTGTAGCTGATAAAACTTTTTCATATAAATATTCAAAAAAAGGTGATGCCATTGGGTTATTAACTAATTTAAAAGTTCAAATTATTACTAGCCAAGGAGCACCACTTGGATGATATCCATGAGGTAACCACACTGAATTTTTAAGAGGAATGTGAAACTTCTTAGGAACTAATGTTGTCGAACCGATTTTAATTGCTGGTACTAAAGTTGGCGAAGCAATGACATTAGGACGTGATGGTTATTTAGCAACTTTTGAAGCAACATTAAAAAAAGCTGCTGAAGAATTTTAGAAACTAAAAAATTTATTATTAAAATGATCTCTATTTTGTTGGAGATCATTTTTATTAATGTTTTAAAAGTTAAAATTCAGGTAAAAAATAGCATTGTTATTTAAATTAAAAATTTGAGATTTTGCAAAGCAAATTATTGTGATAGTAAATTTAAAAAAGTATTAAAAAACTTTCAGAATATTATGATCTGAAAGTTTTATAAATTTAATTTTTAGAAAAGCAAAAATTATTTTAATTTAATTCTGATTTTATCCACTTGAATACCACCGCCTTTAGGACGTGAATTGAAGTGTTGGTCTTGGTTAAATATTTTTGTATGTGGTGATCATTCATAAACAACCAAAACATCGACGTAATCTGTTCCATTTTCAACGACTGCAACATAACTATAAGCAAAATGTTCTTGATTTTTTGTATCAAAAGAAAGGATTTCTTTTGATCATGTTAAATCTTTATCACTTACAAACAAACTACCTGCTTTTCTGAAGTTGCCCTTCGGTAAGGCATAAACGAAGTAACTTTTTCCTTTTAATTCAAAACTAGCCACACCCGAAAAAACATTACCATCAACATTATTTACTGGTAATTTAGCAAATTGTTGATTACTGTTTGGGTTTTTAGGATTTTTTCAAGTTAATCCACCATCTGTACTTTTAGAAATGAAAGGTGTATTATCTTTTTTACCTCAAACTGATTGTCTTAGTGTATAGTAAATTTCACCATCCTTTGTTTCTATCAATGTTGATTCAGTTAAATTATCTGAATTATTAAACATGACTTTATTTCAAGTTTCACCAAAATCATCACTATAAATTAAATAAGGCTTTTGAACTCCACCAACAAAGTTATACATTGTAAAAAAGACTCTGCCATTTAATTTAGGATTTTTTTGATTTTTTAACTGGATTCCAGATCCAACAGCATTGCCGCTAAAAGGTTCTGAACGATCAGGGTGATTTCCAATTTTTTCATCAAAATAACTTAAATTTTGTCATGTTAGACCATTGTCATAACTTTCCAACATGGCATTGTGATTATTTTTAGCTAAAAAGTATTTGGCATTATTATAATTATCAAAAACACTATGATTTGTAGCTTTTTTAGCTAATGCATTTTTATCATTTATTTCAGATTGTAAAACATTTTCAAAAACTTGTCCACTTATTGCTTTAGTTTTTGCATTATAAGACATATCAATATATGTATCTGTTGGAATTAGTTGAGTATTAGCAGTTAATTTTTGATGATTAACTCCGTTAGGTAATTTATATTGTCTAAACCAATTTTCTTTGCCTGGTACTCTTTTTAAAATTGAACTTTGTGAATCAAATTGATTATTTGCTTTTTTAACTCAAAGTTTTAAATATTTTTCATTCCCTACATAGACTCAAGGATTACCCTTTAATAAATGTACAATTCCAGCTCTTTCAGCAAAAATGTTAAATAAAAACAATAATTTAGTTTTACTTTTTTCATACTCAACTTCAGCAAAAGTTCCATCTATAATTAAGCCTTTACCAGTTTTTGGTGTAGCCACTTTAACAATAGTATTATTACTACTTCAAGTTTCACCCTTGTCATTCGACTGCTTAAATACTTGATTAATTGTATTGTTATAGTCTTCAATATTTTCAAGTCTTTGATCAGCATTGACTAGAATATTTCCGTTTTGTTGAACTAAAACACCGGGAATTCGATATGAATGACTTCCTTCAGTTTTAAAACCGAATAAGGCTTGTGATTTTAAAACTTGTGTAGTAAATAAATCATTCTCTACACTACCAATTTTTGCATTGGTAATTGAAGCATTGTTTTGAGCAGACATTACTGTTGAACCCATTAAAGCTGCAATAAGTAATGTTGATGATGATAAAAATATTTTTCTAATTTTAATCATATTTATAATCTTTCCAAACTAGTTTGATTGCTGTGAAACAATTTTGTCTAGCTCTTTATATCTTTCTTCTAAACGTTTTAAGTAAGAAGGATCAATTTGTTTTTTAGCAACTAATTTTTCAAAAATGTGAATGTTTGCATCAATTCTTGATAATTCTTTTCATTCTTTAGTTGTTGTAAACACTGTTCTGTTAATTAATTTAGCAATTTCATGTTCATTAATTGGGGGACTTGGCATTTTATCACCAATTTTCATTGTATTTAATTTAGTGAAAATTAATGATGTAAAGTAACCTACAATTAGTGTTGTTAAGAAAGTTACTAGTGTTAATCATCCTCCATGGAAGGAAATTTTTAAGTAATCTGGCATAAAGTTTTGGGTAAATAATCAAATTGGAATACCAATAATTAGGGCGACAATTTGCCCAACTAATACACCTTTGAAATTTGCTCGCACAGAAAAAATTCCTAAGATAAATACTGCTACAGTTGGGGCATTAAGAATTGAAATAACACCAGTGAAATAATCAAATAATTTATCTTGTTTAGTATAAATTAATAATGCACCAGAAAGCACTGCTAATGATCCAAATAGTAATACAATTCCTTTGGAAATTCATGTTAGAGCTTTATCAGATAATTTTGATTTTCCGCCACGTTGCACAAAGTCAACAATAATTGAGTTGGCAACGGCACTTAGTCCTGATGACACAGTCGATTGAGAAGCAGCAAAAATTGCAGCAAACAATAGACCTATTAGCCCCGTTGGTAATTGTGTTGCAATGAAGAATGGCAAGAAGTTTTGTGCTTTCATGTAATCACCATTAATTTTTGGTAAAGCTTTTAGACCATCTTCAACAAAACCAGGGTACTCAGCATTTCTTGCATAGAAGGTTCATAAAATTGAACCCGCTCCAAAGAATAATAACATTGTTACTACTCCCAATCCTGAAGTAATGTATAAAGTTTTTTTAACACTTGCTAAACTTTTTGTTCCTTTATATCTTTGAGTAACATCTTGAGAACCCATGAAAGCATATAATGAGTTAACAATTGAGTACATAAAGATAAATGCCATACCAGTTGTGCCTAATCCAATTTTATAACTATTTTCAGATAAAATTTTATGGTATGCTCCATCTTTTAATCCTCAATCTGTTTTTGATAATCCCATGATGATAATAACAAAAATACCAATTAATAAAACAGCTCCTTGAATAGCGTCGGATCAGATAACAGCTTTAAATCCTCCGAATGCTGTCATTAATACAACAACTATCCCCATAATTATCAATAATAAATAAGGGTTAAAATCAACAGCAACAGTTAGCACGGTCACTGGCACAAATAGCACAATTGCTACCCGAAAAACTTGGAATAAAATAAATGAAATAGAGTTAATTGCTCTAACAGCATAACTAAAACGTTTTTCTAAAAAAGCATATGCTGTTGTTTCTTTAATTCTTCTGTAAAACGGAATAATAATAACAGCTACAAGTGGTGCAATTCCGATTAGAGCAACGTTGGCTCCGGCTCATAATCAAGCACTATCGACAACAGTTCCGGCTGTATTTACAAAAAATAGTGATGACGTAATTGTGGCTCATAATGACAAACCAACAACTACAATTGGGTTTTTTCCACCACCAGTGAAAAAGTTATTTGTATTATCTTTTTTAGCAAAGTATGTTTTTAGAAAGAAAAATAAACCAATTCCTAAAATTAATACTAAGTAAAGTGCAATAATAATTCAGTCAATGTAAGTTAATCCAGATTCCTTAGGGGCTTCAGCTGTCGTTTGACTAAGAGTGACCATACTCACCTCCTAATAAATATTCTGCAAAATCTTGATATGTTGCATTTCAAGTATGTACTGGTTTGTTGAATTCATCTTTAAAATCACCAATCGCAATTAAATAAACATTAAAAAATGATCATATTAATGGTAAAGAAGCGATAAGCGCCCCAATAATTGTAAAAGCAAGCACAGATTTGTACATAATTTCTTGAGCTCTTGCTAATGTTAATTCAAGATAAACTTTAGCAGCTTGGGTTTTGCTTTCACTAATTAATTCTTTATAATCTTTGCTACCTTCAATAGATGCTTGAATGCTTTCTTTTGAAGTTGTCCCCCAAATAATTAAGGTAACAATAATTAAAGTCAAACCTACTCAGGCAATTAATAATTTTAGTCATGCTAATTTATTTCGCTTGACATAAAAATATTCACCACCAAATAAACCAAAAAATAAAGCAGATAGTAAAAGCTTTAATTTGGTTTTGCCATCAAATCTCATAATGGCCTCCTTCGATAGTTTAAAATCAATTAAATATATTAATATTTTAAGGTGTTTGATTATTAACTACAACAGTTAAATCTTCAAACTTTGCCATTTCATTATTAAGTTTTTCAGCAACCTTTTTATATTCAAAATCATTAACAATTGCTTGATTTTGAGAAATATCTTTTGTTTTAAAGAATAATTTTTTAAATCATGATTCTTTTAATTCCGGAGTTTTTTTCACAATTTCTTTTGTAACTTTTTTTAATTCTTTTCCAGTCTTAGCAATTCGTTTTTCAAGATTAATTAATTCATTAAATTCAGCTGTTTTGGTATAAATTGTCAAGTTTGTTAAATCTTTCTTTTTACTTAAATTTAATCCTCAAGCAACTATACTTGCTCCATAACCTAAAATTACAGTCATTGCAAAAGCAACTATTGCCCGGTATTCACTAGCAAATTTAATAACATTTTCTTTTCCAACAAATTTATCTTGTGTAAAAATAAATAAAATTAATGATGTTAAAAATGCTGAAATAACTCCAAATAATGCCCCAAATGAATTTGTTTTTTTAGTCAATAAACCTAGCATAAATAAACCTGCTATTGGAATTCCAAATAAACCAACTATTTGCAAGAATAAATCAATTAAATTATCTTGTTTTGTTCAAGCCAAAACAAAAGACACTAATAAACCTTGGATACCAAAAAATACAATTAATGCTTTTGATAAAACTAAAAGATTAAAATCACTTATTGGTTTTGTGATTTTGCCCTTTTTTAGTAAACGATCTTGTATACTCACAACAAAGTCGGAAATAATAACATTTACAAGCGAATTAATACTTGAACTAATTGTTGATTGAGAAGCAGCAAAAACAGCTGCAATAATTAATCCTGAAATTCCGGCAGGTAAAACTTTGATAATAAAGAATGAAGTCAGTTGATTTCTTGCGGCACCTTCACGTCCAACAATTCCACTAATAGCATTATCGCCATCCACAACATGCCCTTCACCACTGAAGTATGAATAGAATACTGAACCCATTCCATAAAATAATAAAACAGTTACAATTGTTAAAATAACATTTATGTAAATTGTTTTATTGGTGTCGGTAATCATTTTACTTGTTTTATATCTTTGTACAATATCTTGTGAAGCGGTAAAAGAAAATAATGTTTCAAAAAATTTTCCAACAAATAAGAAAAACATCCCTCCTGAAGCCGCTGTTACATATCATTGTTTTTCAGTGAAAATTTTTTGAAATTGCGCTTTTTCTCAGTCAGTTTTTGCTAAACCAAAAATAATCATTAAAATAATCCCACTTATTAACACAAAGCCTTGCACTGCATCGGTTCATAGCACGCCTTTAAATCCACCTAAAAAAGTACCGACAATAACTATTATTCCAACAATTGTTAAAATCAAATAAATATTCATATCAACAAAAAGCGAAAGTGTTAATGCCGGAATGAATAAAACAATTGCAATTCTAAAAATGTGGAATAAACTAAATGAAGTAGCACTAATTGCGCGAATTGCATAATTAAAGCGTTTTTCCAAATATGCATAAGCAGTATTTTCTTTAATGCGGCGATAAAACGGAATTACCCATTTTATTAATATTGGTACTGCCGCTAAAAAAGAAAGTTGAGCAACAATTCACATTCACCCAGTGGCAAAAGCTTGACCTGGTGTTGCTAAAAAAGTTAATGAACTTAATCCCGTTGCATATATTGATAATGCTACAACAATTGCTGGGATTTTTAATCCTTTGGCAACTAGATAACTTGATGAGCTTTTATTTTTATTTCTTTTTTCTTGTCATCAGAAGAAAAATCCCATCCCCAACATTGCCAACATATATAAAGCCAAAATTAATCAGTCATATCAAGTAAATTGAGCTTTTGAAATTGTTGGTTCTGTTGCAACTTCTGTTTGTGTTAAAAAAACCATTAAATTTCCTCCTCTCTTTTAAATTTTGAATTTTAATAAGCTAATTAAGATAAGTATTTTGCTTTAATATCTTTAGCTGTTTTTTCTAATTCTTTTTCTTCAATAAATTTAAATGGTTTTTTGTTGTATCCAGCATCAACACCCTCTAGACGCATTACTGCTTTAACAGTTTGCATTAATCCCGAAGTTAATAATGATTCGATGTAATCATTGTATTTATGAACTTCATGACGCATTTCATCTAATTTATTTGCTGCTAATAATTCAATAATTTTTTTCGCACCTTTAGTATTTAAATTGTATGTTGAACCAATAAATCCTTTCGCTCCTAACATTGCAGCTGTTGCTAATGCTTCGTCTCAAGCTCACATTCATACTTTATCAGGGTAGGCATGCATTAGTCTTTCAAATAAGAAAACATCAGTTGATCCGAATTTGCACCCAATAACATTTTTAATGTTTAATAAGTCGCCAAATTGTTGAATTCCAATTTTCCCACCAGCTAATTGTGGCAAGTAATAAATAAACATTGGTAAATTGACATGCTTAGTAATGTGCTCATAATATGATTTAACTTCTTGGAATGAAAAACCATAGTAATAAGGAGTGATAGCACTAATGGCATCGAATCCTAATTTTTCAGCATATTGACCTAGTTCGACAACTTCATCAACATTTAATGTTCCAATTTGGGCAATTAATGTTACTTTGCCTTTTGCTTCTTCAGCAACAATTTCAAAAATTCTTTTACGCTCAGCGATTGAAAGTAATAAAAATTCCCCTGTTGAACCAGTCACATATAGACCGTCAACTTTTTGTACTTCAATTAAGTATTTTAAAATTTCTCTCAGTCCTTGCTCTTTTACTTTGCCATTTTCATCAAATGGAGTAATTAAGGCTGGAAAAATACCGTTATATTTTTGCATTTTGCTCTCCTATAATTTAGAAATTAAATAAACATATAAATTACCTAAAAATTATTAGTAATATACATAGTTAATTATATTTAAATATAAAGATTTTTTAATTTTTATAAAGATAATTGAAATAAATTTTAAAAATTTAAACATTTAGTGAAAATATAAAAAAAAGTTCAACTTTTAAAGTTAAACTTGGAAAAAATAATTTTTTAGTTTTATTGATATACAAATTCACCTAATTATTTAAAAATTTTTTAAATTCATGCACAAAACTCTCTTGATTTTCAACTCAAGGGATATGCCCTGATTGTGGAATGACTGCAATTGTTAAATGTGGCGTATGCTGTTGGTAATATTGAGCAATATTTTTTAAGTCGATGATGTTATCAGAGTCTCCATAAATTAAAAGCGTTGGCAATTCAAGTTTTTGCAAAGCTTTTTCAACAGCATCTAATAAATTATTAGAAACTAAATGCTTTCCCAACATTTTGATAGTAGTACTAAATAATTTATCGTTATTAATTAAATTAACATACTGACTAGCAGCTAAAATTTCAGATGGGTCAGCTTTAAATTTTTTAGCATCATAATAAACTAGATCTAAAAATTTTAATCGTTCTTTAATTGTGGTTGGGTAAAATTTTTCTAAAAATAGCTCTTTTAAATTAGTGCTGGTTTTATTTAGAGGTGCAATTAAACATACTTTTTGATATAAATAAGGTTCTTCAGAGGCAGCTAAAGCAGCTACAGCCCCACCCATAGAATGACCAATTAAAATAACGTTTTTTAATTCTAATTTGGTTACAAATTGATTAACAATTTCAGCATAGTAAAATACATTAACTTCACTTAAATCATCAAATTTAGTATTCCCATGAAAGGGCATATTTAAGCCATAAATAGAATATTTTTCGAAATTTTCAACAAAAAAATCCATTCGAGCAAAACTTCCGCCAAAACCATGTAAATATACAAGAGTGGCTTTGGAACTGGCGCGAATTACTGCCTTGTATTCAATACTTGAATTTAGTAAATTAATAAACTTCATATTACATCACCCTTTTTAATAAGTATAAAGCACCTAACATTCCAGCGTTATTCCGTGATTTAGAAATTTTTAGTTGTGTTTTGTAAGGAGTTTTAGCAATTGCGGCATTAAATTTTTCTTGAATCATAGCAAAATATTTGGGGTCAACATAAGAAAAACCGCCGCTTAAAAAAATATAGTCAAGATTTTGAAAGATTGCTAGTTGATATGTAAAGTCAACAATTTTTTGAAAATATTTATCAATTACTGTTTTAAAACTTAGATCATTGTGATATAAATTGTCAAATTTTTCATAATCACTAATTGTTAGACCATAATTTTCATTAATATAATTAGTTAATCGCGAAAATGATAAATAATCATCTAAAAATTCACCTTCGTATTTTAAATAACCATATTCCCCACCCATAAAATTGTGGCCAGTGGCTAAATTGTGATTTTTCACAATCCCAATCCCCACACCAGTACCTAGTGTCACTGTTGCATAATTATCAATTCCTTCGCGAAATACCCGCTCTGACATGGCGGCTGCATTGGCATCATTTTCAACTACAAGTGGTAAATTAAACATTTGACTTAAAACATTAAAATCAGTGTATAAATAATGCGCCATCCGGTGGTTGGCAAAAACAATTTTTTTAGCAACATTGTCAACTGCTCCTGTAGTTGCAATAGCAATTCCGCTAAAATTGTGTTTTTGGTTTTCTTTTGCTAGTAAATCTTGAATAATTTTAGCAATGTCATTAATTACATTACCAATATCAGTTTTAATGTGATTGCGTAATAAAAAGTTGTTGTTTTCATCAACAATTCCGTATTTAATATGGGTCCCCCCGATATCGAAAACAAGCATTTTTTGCATTTTTATCTTCCTTTTATCTAGAATAAACTTTTTATGTTTATGATTTTAATAATTTTATAAGCTATTAAATTCTGCCACATATGTTTAAATTTTATTTTATAAATTATTTAAATGAAATATTTTTTATAACTTCAGTATTTTTTAAAAAATTTGAAAAAAATTTAAGTTTTATTAAAAATTTGAAAATTTTTCAAAAAATCATAGATACTTTTAATAATTATTTAAAATTATTTATCTTTTAGTAAAGGCTTATTTTGTATATTATGAAAATACCCAAAAACACTTTTATTGTTTCATGTCAAGCATTAGAAAATGAACCTATGTTTGGTAAAAAGGTTGTTCAAAAAATGGCGAAAGCAGTTTTACAAGGCGGAGCTCAAGGTTTGCGTACAAGCCAAGTAAATAACATTAGAGATTTAATGAGTCTTGATTTGCAAGTCCCGTTAATTTCAATTATTAAAAAAAATTATCCAAATTCTGACGTGTTTATTACTGCCACTTTAAAAGAATTAAAAAAATTAATGGCTTTGGGACAACATGTAATTGCCATTGATGCCACATTACGCGAACGTCCTAAAGAAAATTTAAAACAAATGGTGCAGTATTTTAAAAAACATAAGCAAAAAGGTCAATATTTAATGGCCGATTGTTCAAATGAAGCTGATGTTTTAAATGCTATTAAATTAAAATTTGATTATATCGGCACCACCCTTCGTGGTTATACAGCTGACACAAAAGGCAAAAGTAACTTCGAAAATGATTTTGCTTTTATTAAATGAGCTAAAAAACAATGCCAAGAAGCTAAAATTCCTTTAATTGCTGAAGGAGGTATTGACACACCTTTAATGGTAAAACAAGCTTTTAAAGCTGGTGCTGACATTGTTGTTGTAGGTTCAGCAATCACTCGGCCTCAATACATTACAAAAATGTTTGTAGACATAATCAACGATAAAACTCACTAGAGTTTTTTCTAATTAAAAATAACAGTGAAAATATTTTTTAAAATTCAATATTTAAAATTTTCTACAAGGAGATTGAAATAGTATTTTTAAGCCATTATAATGTTTTTTTGCTAGGCAATTAGTGATGTATTAATTAACTTTTGAAATTATTAATAAATATAATTTATAATTATTAAGTATCTTTATTTAAAGATATTTACAATGATTATAAAAAATTCAAAAAGGAGAAATGATTTATGAAATCTCAATTACATACTGAAACAGCTCACCCAGTTGCTGAGAATGTTGTTATTTCAGTTCAAAATTTTTCGAAAAAATATAAAAAAAATGCTCCATACACAGTTCATGATTTAAATATTGATATTAAAAAAGGTCAATTTCATGCTTTTGTTGGTTCTAATGGAGCTGGAAAAACGACAACTATAAAAGCTATTATTGGTGCTTATAAAAAATTTGAAGGCAATATTTTAGTTAATGGTCAATCAAATCGCGATGCTAAAGCATTATCAAAAATCGCTTATATTCCGGAAATTGCTATTTTCCCACAAAAAATGTCAGCTTTGAATTTTTTTCAGGGAATTTGTGCAATGTTGGGAATGAAAAAACAAGAAGCTGAAGCAAAAATTAAAGAGGTAGTTGAAAAACTAGAAATTGAACATTTATTGAAGAAAAACCCTTTTAATTTTTCTTCCGGAGAACAAAAGAAAGTGCTTTTAGCCCAAGCATTATTAAAAGATTTTGATGTTTTAGTAATGGATGAACCGGCAGCTAATTTAGATCCTCAAACCCGTTATGATTTTTTCAATTTTTTGAAAAAGTTACAACAAGAAGGTAAAACTATTTTTATTTCTTCTCACGTTTTAAATGAAGTTGGTGAATATGCTGATTCAGTAACTATTATTGAAAAAGGGCGTTTAGAAATTTCTGGTTATATTAATGAATTTTCTGAAGCTAAAAAAAATAAATATGAATTTAACCCAATTGATATAGAAAAAACTTTAAAATTTTTAACAGCAAATCAAATTACTTTTGAAATTAATAATGATAAAATTACAATTCCATTAGAAACAGATGAGGAATTAAAGGTTTTTTTACAAAAATCATCAGAAAATAATATTTTCTACAAAGAGTTTAAAAAAGTAGAGCTAAATTTAAAAGCTATTTATTCAAAATACGTTTTAAAAGATGAGAAAAAAATGCACTAAAGCAATTTTAGTGATTTTTTAATAATTTAATAAGGAGCCAAAATGGGACAATATTTTTGATGAATAACAAAATCGTTTTATAAGAAACGTTTGAATTATGTTTTTTTACTAGCTATTCCAATTTTAATTTTGATTGTAGCTATTGTTATGAAATTTGTAATTGAAGGTGGATCGATTGAAGTTTATAAAACTTATTCTTTTTATTTTTTAGGTACAATTTTAGGAATTAATAGTGTAGCTTATTATGTTATTTTTTATAATAGAATTAAAAAAAATACATCTGAAACTTCACTTGAGATTTTAAGTTATAGCACTAATCAAAGTCGAGCAAAAATTTATCTTCATAAATTTCTAGCTTTCTTTATTTTAAATATTATAGGAGCTTTAATTTCACTTTTAGTGTTAATAATTTCTTTTTTAATAATTTTAAATGGACGCCATTTTGCAGAAGTTTTAACAATGAGTTTTGCTTATTTTGGAACTTCATTATTTTTATCATTGTTATTTTTTGGATTATTTTTTCTAATTGATACATTTTTAATGACTAAAATAACAAAGCGCCATAGTGTTTTTAATGTAATTATCGGAATTATTTTTGCTATTTCAGTTATTGCTCCTTCTATTGTGCAAACTTTTGGAACTCTTTCAGTTTTTGACAAAAAATGAGAGTTAGAAAGAGAAGTGGGAACATTAAGAACTGATAACTATAACCTTTTAACTAAAAATGGCGAAAAAGCTAAATTCAATCTAGGTAGATGAAATGCAAACAGTAGTCATATTAAATTAGAACTTAATACTGAAACTGCTGCTGCTGCTGCTCAATCACAAGCCTTAAATCGTAAAATTTCTGGTTTAAATCAAATTTCAGACTTTTACCGTGATTTGAATATTGTTAGATATTTTAATACTTTTAACTTTTTCCCAGAAGTGATGAATTTAAATACGATTTCTAATCAGTATCCATTTCAAGATAAGGGTATTGTTGATTCTGTTAACGATTTTAGTGTACCTTATTATTATTCAAAAAATAATTTGCCAAGTGAAGTTTTAGACTCGCTTTTCAAGATTAAAGTTAAATTAAATAGCAATGATGAAGTTGGTGATTATTATTTAAATATTAAAAGCAATGGGTCTTATTTATTTTTAAACTTGCCAAATGAAATTTTTATTCCATGAGCTAGTTCAACCTATAGCAGTGGTGTTTATGCAGATCATATAGTTAAATTTAAATTTAATGATTTAAAAACTGCCTTAAATGCAGTTATAGATGATTTAAAAAAAGATTCAGATTTTACTCCAAATGAGCTTGTAGTGAATCAAAAACTTATTATTAAAATTTTAAATAAACTTCAAAACAATTCAATAGCAGTGAATTTAATGCCCCAAAGTGACTGGGATTTATTAAAAGAAAAAATGAGTAATGATTGAGAATTATCAGGTAAGCAAGATGCAATTATTGAAATGGTTAAAAGCTGAATTATTTATGTATTACTTGAATTTTCATTAAGTGAATCAAAAACATTAAATATTGATTTCGATCATGTATCTAAAAAAACTGGTGAATTAAAAGATGGCGAAGAAATCCGAAATTCAAATCAACTTTCTGATTTTGAAAAAATATTTAGCCATTCTACAATACTACAAATGACTAGTGAATCATTGGTATCATTTAAAAATACTAGTGCTATAGGGGTTGAAAAATCTTACTATCATTTATGAATTAGCATTTTTCTGGTTTTTATTTTCGCAATTTTATTTAATGTTGGAGCATTTTATAGATATCGTAAAATTGATATTGCTTAGTTCTATTTAAATATTTAACTAAAGAAGGTGAAATGCAAAAATATTTTTGATGAATTACTAAGGTTTATTACAAGAAAAAATTAAATTATCTTTTTATATTAATTATGCCAATTTTGATTTTAATTAGGAGTATTATAACTAAATTGGCAGCTAGTAATTGAGATTCGGTTGATATTTTGCAAGTTATTCAATTTACTTTTTAGGTTTTTTATTAGAAATTAATAGCTTAATATATTTTGCAAATTTTTATAGTCAAATTAAAAAAATTACTCTTCAAACTTCGTTGGAACTTTTAAGTTATACGAGCAATCAAAGTAGAAGTAGAATTTATGCTAATAAATTTTTAGCGTATGTAATTTTGAATATCTTAAATTTATTAATTGCCACTATATTTTTAACTATAACATTAGTTACACTCTTGAGTGGTATGTATTTTGGACAAATTATTGTTGTTAGCTTAACATATTTAGGAGTAGCACTTTTTTTATCGTTATTATTTTTTGGATTATTTTTCCTAATTGATACATTTTTAGTAAAAAAAATTACAAAACGACACAATGTTATTAATTTAATTATTGGCTTAGTTTTAACAGCTTCACTTATATCTACACCAATTTTGCTAGCTTATGGACCGGCAGCTATCCGTGAATATGCTGCTAAAACAGCATCCAAACATCAATTTTCTGTAAATTTAATAACAAATTTATATTTAATTGTGATCAGGATGGTTATAAAAATAAAACTGAATTAGTTTACAAAAATAATGAAAGTGATTATAAAAATAAAACTCCCGCAGAAATTCAAGCAATTTTTGAAAGTTGAATTGATGCTCAAAACGGTGTTGCTAATTTTTACAAAAATATTAACATTGTCAGATACTTTAATATTTTTAATTTTTTTACAGAAACTATTGATTTTTCAAAAATTGTAAATTTACATAAAGCTGAAAAAATGGGTTCTTTTAATAGTTTTTTAGATCATAATTTTCCTTATTATTATGAATTAAAGAATGCTCCACAAGGACTATTAAATAATTTCGCTAAATTAGAGTTAAAATCTAAAACAGAAGCAGTTTCGGAAGAGTATTTTTTAAATGGGTGAGGAAATAATAATTTATTTTTAAATTTAGCTTATAGCACTAATTATAAATGAGATGCTGGATTTTATAATGCTAAAGAATTAGGATTGGTAAATTTAAAATTTGGTCAAATAAAGCAAGCTTTAAATGCCATGACTGAGGAATTGCTAAAAGATCCTAGCTTTACAAATAGTGAAATTAATTTGAGTGATGAATTAGTCAAAAATCTTATTAACAACATGTTAACAAATCATTTAATTACTAATTTAATATCGCAAAAAGATTTAGAACTTGTTAAAATAGCTATTGAAAATAAAGAAACTCAAACACATAAAAATAATATTTTAAAATATAAACAAATAGCAATTCAAAAAGTTATTGCCGATTTAATTTTTTACCTAATTTCAAAATTAGCAATTAATGGCAACAAAACCTTAATTTATTTTGAAATTTTAGCTAATAATACTAATAATTTAAATTCTAATGAAATAATTAATAACATTTCTAGAAAAGTGCTTTTAGCATTTAATCCCAAAAATAATACAAGTAATTTTGTGAGCGGAAATAATATTATTGCTATTGGTGTAAGTCAAACTTATTATCATGTTTGAATTAGTATTGTTGTAATTGCGTTTTTAATAGTCGTTTTTAATGCAACAGCTTTTTATAGATATGGTAAAATTGATGTATCTTAAAATTTCCTAATTTAATAAATTTTAAACATAGCAATGAATAGTTGCTATGTTTTTTAGTAATTAATTTCTTGTAAAAGTCACATAAGAAAAGTGCAACATATTTTTTTTATAAATTTAAATTGTATAATTTTAGTAATATGAATATAATTAATGTTTCACCTGACACTAAATTTACTAATATCGAAAATTTAATTTTGCGTTTTATTGAAACTAAACCTACTAAATTTATTGAATTAACAATAAAAGAGGTTGCAGAGACACTTTACATTAGTATTGGAGCAGTAACTCATTTTGTTAAAAAAACCGGATTTAAAAGTTATAAAGATTTACGTAAACATGTAGTTGAGCAATTAAAATATCAAAAACCTAATAATATATATGACATTAATGATGACATTGAAAATGTTAACTTATTTTATGTTCATAGTATTGAAAAAACAATCGGTCTTTTAGATGTTAATGTTGTCAATAATGCAGTGAACCAAATCATTCAAAGTCGCAAAATTATCACTTTTGGAATCGGTTCCTCAGCAATGGCGGCTGGTGAAATGGCTAATGCGTTGCGGAGTTTATTTTTAAATTCAGTTAATGCTTTTTCAATTCACGATATTGCAACCTGAATTGATGACAAAAATGGTCAAGATATGGTAATTATTTTTTCTAAAACAATGTCATCCAAAGAATTGCAAATTATTTTTCAACTTTTACAAAAACACCATATTTATGTATTGTTAATTACTAACAATAAAGAAATTGTTGGGGATGAAAACGTTGATGTAATTCATTTCGATACATTAGAACAAGATAAACGTTTATTTTCATTATCTTCCAAAATTTCCGAACTTTTAGTTTCTGATGTTTTGCTAATGAAAATTCATGCGCGACTAAATATTAAAAAAGGAAATTTTTATAGTGATTTCCAAAAACATTGGCGTAAAAAAAATTAACATAAAAAGCAGGCGAGTATTAGATTCCTGCTTTTATTTATTGTTTTAAATAATTTTATTTAATCTTATTAATTGCTTCGATTAATGCTTCTCCAGTTTGAACACTATTAGGATTTTTAACTGTCTTAGTTGTTTCTCCTAAAGCTTGGCGGATTACTTGCATGATTTTAGTGGTGATATCATCCATTGGAATAAATTTCAATGTAGCTTTATTAGCTTCATTAATCGCACCAGTATTTAAATCAATTCCTTTCATTAACAAAATATCTTCTAGCGAAAGTAACGCTCCTTCCACAACTCCTTTTTTAGCTTCTAAATCATGAATGACTTTAACATTAGCATCTGATTTAACAACTTCGCTATATAAGACCTGTAATTTTGTTTCAATTGCTGTTTTTTGTGCTTTTAAATTTTGGTACTGAGCAAATGAAATTCGATCTTTAGTCGGAATGATGTAAGAACTTAATTGGGTAATATAATCTTTTGCATAAATAGTTTGATTATTTGCATCTTTAAAACTACCAGTTAATAATCATTCAATAAATTTAGTTGTTGCTTTGTTGCGTTTTGGGGTTGTTGATATAGCCACTAATGATGAACCACCTTCATAAAAAACATTCTTTGTAGATTTTTTTTGCATTTTGGTAATTTGATTACCTCACAAAATATCTTGCGGCTTAGCATAACCATTGTAAATTTCAGGCTTTTTTTCAGCATTAACTTCCATTGAATAAGTATTTAAATAAGTCTGCCTTACACCAACAGCAGGTGCCATTCCAATTGCTGAATCATAATCACGTACAGCTCAACCAGATCATTCTGAATTACCATGATTATTAAAATAAATTGATTTAAAAGCTTTTTGCTTTAATGATGCAGAATTATTTGCAATATCAAGCGGTCTAACCTTGTTTGTTTGCACAAATGTATCAAAAGCAGCTTTTAATCTATTTAATAATGCAGTTTTTTTAGCCGGTTTTTTATAATTGTATTCAATAAATTGTTTGGCATTGGCGGCATTTTGGGTTAAAGATCATAAAAATTTACTCAAATCACCAGTAATTTCTGAACTATTATTAACTCCAAAATAATCATATAAAAACTGTTCAAAAATAATTTGAATATAATCTATTGAAAGTACAGATGGATTAAGATTTTTATCTGCAAAAAGTTTAGCTTTTATTTCATGACTAATGTTAGATTCATCAATTTTTAAACCAGTATAAACTTTGTCAGCAAATTCCATTAATGCTTCAAGCGAAGTAAAAGTTGCATCATTAACTAAATAGCCTCGAAAAGAATCTGGTGATTTTGTAACCATGTATCTTCAAAATTTATCAGCCGGAATCTCGGCATTACCTTCGCTTGCGGCGTTAACTGTTTTTTGGTAAATTGCACTGTGTTGATCAACTATACCACCACCAGCAACAATTTGATCAAAAATTAATTTCATAATGTCTAAATTAAACATCAAACCAGTAAGTGTAGCAACATCAAAGGGAATTGTATAGATTTTCCCGGTTGTATTACCAGGTAATTTGTTATGAGCTTCAAACAAAGTTTCATCAAATAACCGCGATGTAATGTTTGTATTGGATAAATCTAATAAGGCATCATATTGATTAATAACAAACGCTCCTTCAATACTATTTAAAATTAAATTAGGAATTTGATTATAACTAGGGTTAGTTTCATTTTTAATTACTTCTAATTTTTGAGCAGTTAGGTTGGCAAGCTCAATTTCGGACTTAGCCTTAACAACTGAAGCATCTTGAATTTCAACAGGCAAAAAATCTGGAGTATCCTTAAATTGTTCATTGTAAATAGGAACTAATTTATGCAGCGGAATTAAAAGCGGATATTTCCCTCCTTGAGCTAATTGGAAAACAACTTTATCATCTCAGTTTTCAGCTACTGGAGTTGTTTTTGTTGTAGTTGCATTAGTTCCGCAAGCTATTAAAGTTATTGGTAAACTAATAGTCGAGGATGCAAGCAAAAATATTTTTAATTTTTTATTCATTTTTGAATTTTCCTTTGTTAAATAATTTGATTAAATTTTAAACAAAATAAAGTTTTGCAAATAGCATTATAATGAATAATTTTAAACATTTTTTAAAATAATTTATTTTTTGCAATTTATTAAATTAAATTCCTAAAATAATTTATCTATATTTTTAATTAATTTAAAAAAAGCGTTATTTTTAATTTAAATTTAATGAAAATCATTATTTTTTAAAATATGTATTTAAATTTTATAATTTTAAAAATATTTCAAATTGGTTAATGCTTCTAAATTTAATCAATAAAGTTAATTACAAGCTCAAAAATATAAAAAATGTCATAAAATAATTATGACATTTACAATAAGTTTGTTAAAAATATAAAATTGCTTAAATTTCAATTTTAAAAATAATTTTACGAATTTTTTCTAATGTACCAGTGTATTTTGGTAAGTGCGCTTCTCCAGGGAAGAAAAATAAAAATTCTCCCAAAATTGGCTTGATTAGATTTCTATCGCTATCTTTTTTGTATAGAGCCACTTCGTCTGTAGCATCATATTCTTTTACCACATTAGTTAAATGTTCTGGGTAATCAAAATAAAATTGTTCTTTTTCATCAACTAATAAGTGTAAATCAGCATAACGTTTGTGATATTCATATAATGCATTAGAATCATCATAGCTATCAACATCTAATTTTAATACAAAAACTTTTTCACCATCAATTTCAGTTTTTCCTAATGCCAAAGCTTCTAAATCGGTGTTGTGAATAAAATCAATTGCTGTTTGCATGTTTTTTGCTAAACAAGCATATTTTTCAATATTTTTTAGTTTGTCGTAAATCATTTGTGCTCCTCAACTAATAATTTTGTATCTACATTAAATTTTCCCATAAATTAGTAGTTTTACTCATTAATCAAATAAAATATGAAATTTTTTTTATTTTTTGACTACAAGACTATAAAAGTGAAAATAATTTAAAAAAACAACCAAAGTAAAAGTGCTTCAAAACACTAAAACTTAGGCTGCTATAATTTTGAAATTTTATCAAGCTTTATTTTACAAAAGCTTTAATTGCTTTGACAAAGTCATCACGATTTTCAATGATAGGATTATGTCCTGCATTGGCGATTACAGCGATATTGATATTGTCATTGTGAGAAAAATTAGCGATTGTATGTTTAGCAATTACTAATCGATCTTGCTCTCCTACAATTAATAATGTTGGAACAGTAATTTGGGAAATTAGAGATTGTAACAAATGCATTGTTCGAGTCATTAAATCAACATCAACCATAGCAATTAAATGTTTCTGATTAGTAGTTAAATCGTTATAAACATCAATTGCTAGCTGTTCAAATTTAGCTTCAGTTCCAAAATGTTTTAAATAATTAGCATACATGCTTTTTAATACATCTTTAACATCATCTATATTATTTGGCAGCATCTTTTTAATGTGTTGGGTATTTTCTAAAATTGCTTTATTAGCTGGGTTAACTAAAATAATTTTTTTAACAATTCCTTTTGGTAATATAGCATTTAGTAATACAGCAATACCTCCACCCATTGAATAACCATACAAAATTATGTCTTTTAATTGTAATTGCTCAATGTATTGGGCATAAACGTTGGCATAGTGCAACATGTTTAATTCGCTAGTTGCAGTAAAACTACTTTTACCATGACCAGGTACATTAATGGCATAAATGTTGTAAGCTGAGAAAAGATCTTTTAGGGTGTCGATATGAAATTGATATTTTGAAGTAAAGCCGTGTAAAAATAATATATTGCCTTTAGCATTAATTACTTGATGTTGAAATTGCTCACAATTTTGAATATTAACAGCGTAACGTTGTAATTCCATATTTATTCATCTAATTTTAATGCTTCTTTAGCAATCATTAGTTCTTCGTTAGTTCGAATAATGTAAACTGGAATTACTGAATCAGAGGTTGATATTAATTTAGTTTCTCAATCACCTTTAGTATTTTCATTTAATGCTTGATCAATTTTAATATTCAAAATATGAATATTGTCAATAACTTTTTGGCGTGTATTGGGATCATTTTCACCAATTCCAGCTGTAAAAACGATAGCATCAATTTTTGGACCAATTTTATTTAAATAATTAATTAAATAATCAGAAATGTATTTAGTAAATAAATTAAAGGCCAATACTGCTTGATGTTTATTAGCTTTATACCCGGCAATAACATCACGCAAGTCACTTGAAATTCCAGATACCCCTTTTAATCCCGAATCTTTATTTAAAATTTCAGTAAATTGATTAATAGTTAAATTAGCCTCTTTACAAATATATTCATGAATTGAAGGATCAATATCTCCAGAACGAGTTCCCATCATTAATCCAGCAAGAGGTGTCATCCCCATTGTGGTATCGATTGATTGACTGTTTTTCACAGCGCATAATGACGATCCATTTCCAAGGTGTAAATTAACAAAGTTCACAGGTTTTTTGTTTAAAACTTGCTCAAGCTTTTGGGTAATGTATTGGTGACTAATTCCGTGAAATCCATACTTACGAATATTGTATTTTTGTGCTAAATCATAATTCATTGGGTATGTATAGTTCACTTCATCTAATGTTGCGTGAAATGCTGTGTCAAATGTTGCTGTTAATTTAGCATGCGGAAATTCTTTTTGGAAAGCTTTAATTGTTTTAACTGCTGGCGGGTTGTGTAAGGGCGCAAATTTTGAACATTCATCAATTAAGTTAATTTCATGATCAGTAATTATAATTGATTGTTTAAAATATTCACCTCCATGAACTACCCGAAAACCAATTAAATCAATTTCATCAACTGAGTTAATAATTTGATTTTCCATTAAAAATTTCATTGTTTGTTTAACAGCTTCAAGATGATCTAGAATATTAATATCTTTTTTAATTTTTTCATTACCAAAAGTAACAATTAATGTACCATCAATTCCGATTCTTTCAACTAAACCATTAGCAAGTAAATCTAAATTAGTTTTATTAAAAAGAGATCATTTCATTGATGAAGAACCTGGATTAACAATTAAAATCTTTTTTTCCATTTTAATCGTTTCCTCCGGCTGTTTGTAACACAGTTATTAAAACTGTATTAAATACATCATCAACAGTCGCACCTCTTGATAAATCGTTAAGTGGTTTAGCAATTCCGTTAATGATTGGTCCAATTGCTCCTCAATTACCCATTCTTTGAGCAATTTTGTAACCAATATTGCCCGCTTCTAGGCTAGGGAAAACAAAAATGTTAGTTGCACCATCATAAGCTGGACGTTTATATTTACTACTTCTTACGCCAGTATCGATTGCTGCATCAAATTGAATTTCACCAATTGCCGGATTTTTTGAATTAGATAATTGATTAAAAATATCAGCCGCTTCACGAGTAGCTTTTGATTCATCAGTTACAGCTGAACCATCAGTTGAAAATGATAAAAATGCTACATTAGGTTCAAGATTTAAAGTTTTACGAGCAAACTCAACAGCATTGAGTCCGATTTCTGCTAATTGTTGCGGGTTAGGTTTTACATTTACAGAAATATCTGAAAAAATGTATTTTTCACTACCTTTGTGCATGATGTTAGCTGAAGAAATAGTTTTAATACCTGGTTTTGGTCCAATTACCTTAAATCCAGCTCTTAAAATGTCAGCTGTTGTATATAATAGACCTCCAACAACACCATCAACCTCATTGTTGCGTAGTTTCATCATGGCAAAAAAAGGGCGAGTTTGCATTGCTTTTAATGCTGCATCCTCAGTTTCTTTACCTTTTCTTAATTCAAAAAACTTTTGTGCATATTTAGCAATTTCTGTTTCATCCATCACAATAGTTTCAATTCCCTCAACTACATCTTGAGGTTTTTTAACTAGCAAAATTGGTTCACAAAAATTATCTTTTTTTAACATTTTTGCGGTTTCAATTGCACGTTGATCATCACCATCAACGAGAAGAATTTTTTTCAATCCTTCTTTTTGATTTAAACTACGCACATTTGCATAAATTTCATCAATAAAATTCATTTTATTACTTCCCTATAAGTTAAATTTAATAGTTATTTTGTTTCTGGTTCTTCTGAGTATTCTAAACCTAAAGCTTTTAAAGTTGCTTTGATTACAAAATTAAATGGTTTATTAAAGTGTGGCAAGAAGAAGAAGTCCATTAGTGAAATTTCTGGTAATGTCATTTGTTTTTGAATTGCAAGTGACATTGCATAAATTACTTCGGTATGGTTTACATCAACTGAACCAACTTGAGCTCCTAGTAAACGTTTAGTTGTTTTGTCATAAGTGATTTTAAATTTAACTCTATATTTTTCTCGCATGAATTCGTTTCTGTCTCAATCTTCAACAAATTCAAATGCTGCAACATCAGCAAGTTTTGTTTTAGCTATAGCATTTTGAGTGAATCCTGTTGAAGCTAGGCTGTGTCCGAAGACATGAATTGCATTTGTTCCTTGGTATCCAGGAAAATCTAAATCTTTTCCAGCAATGTTAAATGCTGCTACAATTCCAGTTTTAACAGCGTTAGTTGCTAGGGCAATAGAAGCATATTCATGAGTTACATTATTAATCATTGAACATGAATCTCCAATTGCATAAATGTCTTTATCTGTTAATGTAGCTTGGTGAACATCAACCATAATTGCACCATTAGCGAATTTTTGAACATCTGGCAATAACTCTGTATTTGGCTTAAATCCAATCGACATAATTACTAAATCAGCTGGATATTCCCCTTTATCAGTTACAACAGCTGAGACGTGTTCACCATCTTTTGATTTAAATTCTTTAACTGATTCTCCGAAATGTAATTCCACACCTTCTTTTGCCATAGTTTCTTCTAATGAAGATGTAAATTCGCGGTCAAAATAATTTGGGAATACTCCACTTTGTAAGTCGATTAAAGTAACTTTTTTACCATATTTATGAAAAGCTTCAACAATTTCAACTCCAATGTATCCAGCACCAATAACAACAACGTTTTTTACATTTTGATCTTCTGCTTTAGCTTTTATTTCTTTGGCATGCATGAAAATTTTTGAAATTAAAATGTTTTTTAAATTTACACCTGGGAATGGCGGAACGATTGGTCATGTTCCACCAGCAAATACTAATTTATCATAATTATCTTGGAACTCTTCACCTGTTTCTAAGTTTTTAACAGTTACAGTTTTTTTATGTCTGTCAATTGCAACAACTTCGTGCGCTAATTTAACTTTCACTCCCATTTGGGTTAGTTGTTTAGCTGAAGAATAAAATAGTCCATCTGGATCTTCAAATTCACCACCTACCCATAAAGCGATTCCACATCCTAAAAATGAAATGTCAGTGTTTCGGTCATAAGCAACAACTTCATAATCTGGTGCAAGTTGCTTAATAGTTCTTAGGAAAGAAGTTCCAGCATGATTTGCTCCAATTGAAATAATTTTCATATTTTCTCCTCGTTTTTAAGATTAAATAAATATAAATAAAGACAATAATAAATTACAAAAAATTTTAAAAACGTGCAAAATTTATAATTTTTTTTAATTTTTTTTGCACTTAGTAAAAATAAATTTATAATTTAAACGTTATAAAATCTTTATAACATTAATATTATAAACTTTTGATTAAAATAATTATTAATAATTTTTTAAAAATCATCAAAAATAAGCATTTTTAATCATATTGCTATTATAATTATTATGTAAATCAAACTATAAGAAGGTAGTATATGAACAAATTTGTAAAAGAAAATTTAGTTATGTCAAATCCAAAAGATATCTATAGACTTTTGGATATTGATGGTAATTTGATCGACAAGAAAAACGACACAACTTTATCAAAAGATGAACTTGTGAAAGCGTACAAATTCATGGTTTTATCAAGACAACAAGACAACTACATGACTCAGCTACAAAGACAAGGGAGAATGTTAACATTTGCCCCTAACTTTGGTGAAGAAGCATTACAGGTTGCTTCAGCAATGGCACTTGAAAAAGGTGACTACTTTGTTCCGGCGTTTAGATCTAATGCTAGCATGCTATATTTAGGTGTGCCAATGAAAAATCAGTACCTATACTGAAATGGAAATGAAAGAGGATCAAAAATTCCTGAAGGAGTTAACGTTTTACCAGTTAATATTCCGATTGCTTCACAATTTTCGCATGCAGCAGGAATTGCTTATGGAATGAAATTAACTGGACACAAAAATGTGGCAGTAAGTTTCATTGGTAATGGTGGAACAGCTGAAGGAGAATTTTACGAAGCCTTAAACACTTCTGCAATTCACAAGTGACCAGCAATTTTCTGTGTTAACAACAATCAATGATCAATTTCAACTCCTGAACATTTAGAGAGCCCAACAGAAACAGTTGCTATTAAAGCTGCGGCTGTAGGAATTCCAGGAATTTTAGTAGATGGAAACGACTTATTGGCTTCGTATGAAGTTATGAAAGAAGCTGCTGAATATGCACGTAGCGGTAAAGGACCGATTTTAATTGAATTTTTCACATGAAGACAAGGGCCGCATACAACAAGTGATAACCCTAGAGTTTACCGTACAGAAGAAATGGAAAAAGAAAAAGAAAAATGAGAACCAATGCACCGTATTGAAAAATACATGCTAGACCGCAAATACATTACTAAAGAAGAGATTGAAAAAATTTGAGAAGAATCAATGGAATTTGCAAAACAAGAATTCCAAGCTTCTTTAGAAGAAATTGATGTTAATTTAGATGAAGTATTTGATTATACATATGAAAAATTAACTCCTGAATTAGTTGAACAAAAAGCTGAAGCTGTCAAATACTATGCAGACAAAGGAGCTAAATAATCATGGCTGATAACAAAAAAACTATTGCTCTAAATAATATTGGAGCTGTAACTAATGCAATTGATTTAATGATGGGTGAAGACTCAAGAGTTATTTTATGAGGACAAGATGCCGGATTTGAAGGCGGGGTTTTTAGAGCAACTGAAGGTTTACAAAAAAAATATGGTGAAGAAAGAGTTTGAGATAGCCCGATTTCTGAAGCCTCAATGACCGGAATCGGAGTTGGAGCTGCGATTTATGGATTAAGACCAATTGTAGAAATTCAATTTCAAGGATTTTCATACCCTGCATTCCAACAATTGATGGCTCATGCAGCGAGAATGCGAAACCGTTCACGTGGAAGATTTACTGTCCCAATGGTATTGAGAATGCCAATGGCAGGAGGGGTTAGAGCTCTAGAGCATCACTCTGAAGCAATTGAAGCAATGTTTGCTCATGTTCCAGGATTAAAAGTGGTAATGCCTTCAACGCCTTATGACACAAAAGGATTATTAATTGCAGCGATTAAAGATCCAGATCCAGTTGTTTTCTTAGAACCTAAAAAAATCTATCGTTCATTTAAACAAGAAGTTCCTGAAGGAATTTATGAAGTTGAAATTGGAAAAGCTAATGTTTTAGTTGAAGGAACAGATTTAACTGTAGTAACTTATGGAGCGCAAGTTCATGAATGTATTGCTGCTTTACAAGAATTAAAACAAACTAATCCAGAAATTAGTGTAGAACTAATTGACTTGAGAACTATTAAACCTCTTGACTATGAAACAGTATTAAATTCTGTTAAAAAAACTGGAAGATTATTGGTTGTTCATGAAGCGGTTAAGTCATTTAGTGTTTCAGCTGAAATTATGGCTTTTGTAAATGAAAAAGCTTTTGAATATTTAAGAGCTCCAATGACTAGATTAACTGGTTGAGACATTACTGTACCTTTAGCAAAAGGTGAGTTTTACCATGCAATTGATAAAGACAAAGTGCTTGCTAAAATTAAAGAAGTTGTTTCATTTAAATATTAATTTTAGATAAATAAACAGAAAGGTAACAAATGAATAAAATTATTTCAACTCCCTTAGCTAGGGCGCTTGCTGCAAAGTTAGGTATTAACATTGAGCAAGTTACTGGTACTGGGCCTAATGGTAGAGTTTTAAAAGCAGATGTTGAAAGTTTTAAAGCTCAACCTGCACCGGCTGTACAAGCTACAACACCAGTTGCTGCTGCTCAACCAGCTTCAGCACCATTGGCACCAACTCCAAGACCAGTATTTAACGATGAATTAAAAGCTTCTCGTGAAAAAACAACACCAATTCGAAAAGCGATTGCTAGGGCAATGAAAAATTCATGAGACAATGTTGCTTATGTAAACTTAGTGCATGAAATTGATGTAACAGATTTGTGAGATTTACGTAAAAAAATTGTCGAAAATGTATTAAAATTAACTGGGCAAAAAATTACTTTTTTACCATTTATTGCTAAGGCTGTAGCTATAGCGCTAAGAGAATTTCCGATTTTAACAGCTAAATATGATGAACAAAATCAAGAGTTAGTTTACCCAGGAACAATTAATTTAGGAATTGCTGTTGATAGTGAAGATGGATTAAAAGTTCCAGTTGTAAAAAATGCTAACCAATTATCAATTTTAGATATTTCTTCTGAGATTGTGCGTTTAGCAGGGGCAGCTCGTAATAAGACTATTAAACCTGATGAAATGCGTGGTGGAGATTTTACGATTACTAACTACGGTTCTGTAGGATCATTATTTGGTGTACCAGTTATTAATTATCCAGAAGTTGCAATTGCTGGAGTAGGAGCTATTGTTGACAAACCGGTAGTGCGTAATGGAGCTGTTGTGCCAGGTAAAGTAATGTACATTACTGTAGCGGCTGACCACCGTTGAGTTGATGGAGCAGTAATTGGAAGATTCGCATCAAGAGTAAAAGAATTATTAGAAAAACCAGAAATTTTAGGAGTATTTTAATACATGCATAAATTTAAATTTGCTGATATCGGTGAAGGATTGCATGAAGGTGTAGTTGCTGAAATCTACAAAAAAGAAGGTGATGATGTTAAGGAAGGAGATTCATTATTTTCTGTTGAAACAGACAAAGTAACTAGCGATATCCCGTCACCAGCAACCGGAAAAATTGTTAAGGTTTTAATGCAAAAAGGTGACACAATTCATGTAGGTCAAGAAATTTACTATATCGATGATGGTTCAGGTGATACAGATGAACCGGAAGCTCCAGCAGCTGAAACAAAATCAGAAGTAGTTGAAGAAGGCGGGGCATCAGTTGTTGGTGAAGTTAAGGTATCAAATGAATTATTTGACTTATCAGCTTTACAAAAACCAGCTACTGTTAGCGCTACACCAGCTCCAACACCAACCCCGACGCCAACTAAAAAACAAGATACAGGAAAAGCATACACTGGTAAAGTGGATGAAGAATTTGATGTAATTGTAATTGGATCAGGTCCTGGTGGATACTTAGCTGCTGAAGAGGCAGGACACGCCGGATTAAAAACATTGATCGTTGAAAAAGAATACTGAGGTGGAGTTTGTTTAAATGTAGGATGTATTCCGACTAAAGCACTACTAAAAACCTCAGAAATTGCTAACTATGTACGTCACGCTGCCGATTATGGAGTTATTGTTGACAATTCAAAAGTGGCAATTGATTGAACAAAAATGCATGAACGTAAAAATCATGTTGTAAAACAATTAACAACAGGAATTGAAATGTTAATGCGTCAAGCTAAAGTAAAAATGGCATTTGGAGTAGCGAAATTTGTCGGAGCACACGAAGTGCAAGTTGATGACAAAGTTTTCCGTGGTAAAAATATAATTATTGCTACTGGGTCAACTGACCGGGTAGTTGACTTACCAGGATTTAGTGAAGGATATGCTGCTGGTAAATTATTAACTTCAAAAGAAGCAATTAATTTAGCAAAAAAACCAAAATCTATGACTATTATTGGTGGTGGAGTTATTGGGGTTGAATTTGCCCAAGTATTTGCTTCAGCTGGAGTTAAAGTAACAATTTTACAAAACTTAAAAACAATTTTAGCTGCTTTAGAGCCTGATGTAATTACTGAAATTGAGAAAAAATTAAAAGCTCAAGAGATTGAGATCATTACTGAAACTGAAGTAACTAAATTTGATCAAGATACTATTTTTTATAAAAAAGACGGACAAGAACACAAAATTAAATCCGATGTTGTGTTAGTGTCTGTTGGACGAGTACCTGAATCATTAGGACTTGAAGCAGTTGGTATTAAAGTAGGTAATCGTCATGAAGTGTTAGTAGATGAATTTTGTCAAACTAACATTGCTGGTGTTTATGCAATCGGTGATGTTGTGGGTCAAAAAATGTTAGCACACGTAGCTTACAAACATGCTGTTGTAGCTGTGAACCACATTACAGGTAAAGGAATGAAATACAGTGATAAAGTTGTCCCAGCATGTATTTACACTGAACCTGAAATTGCTGTAGTGGGATTAACAGAAACAGAAGCAAAAGCGCAAAATAAAAATTATGTAGCTGTAAAATACCAATTTAAATTTGTTGGTAAAGCGATCGCCGCAAATGCAACTGATGGATTTGCAAAATTTATTATTGATAAAGAATTCGGAGAAATTTTAGGTTGCCATATTGTTGGGGCTCATGCAACAGATTTAATTTCTGAAGTAATTGTTGCCATGGATTTAGAAACAACAATTTATGACATTGCTTCAGCAATTCACCCACATCCAACTTTTAGCGAAGTGCTTTGAGAAGCTGCTAGAATGGGGGTAAATAAGCTTTCTAAATAAAAGCTTATTTTTTTATATCGATGAAATTAATTGTTAATAAAAAAAGTAACTCACCTTTTGACACATTAACACTTGAAGAAGCATTAATTAAAGATGACAATTTCGATGAAGATATTGTTTATTTATATCGTCATAACAATGCCGTCATTATCGGAAGAAATCAAAATGCCCATGAAGAGATTAAACGCGATGTCATTGAAGCACAAAAAGTAGATTTATACCGCCGTGTTTCTGGTGGCGGAGCAGTTTACCATGATATGGGAAATATTGTTTTTTCTTTTATTACTAAAAAAGATGCCGGCAGAAGCTATGAAAAATTTTTAGAACCAATTATTGAATTTTTAAAATCATTAAATCTAGAAGTGGAATTCAAAGGTCGGAATGATTTATTAGTTAATGGTGCTAAGGTATCGGGTAATGCACAGTTTATTTACAAAGACCGAATTGTGCATCATGGTACAATCTTATTTAATTCTAACTTGAAAAAGTTAACTGAAATTTTAATTCCTAATCCTTTAAAAATGGCATCTAAAGGAATTAAAAGTATGCGCCAACGGGTAACGAATATTTATGATGAGCTAGTTGAAAAAATGACTGTTGATGAATTTGAAGATCGATTAGCAAAATTTTTTGTTGAAAAATACCACTGTAAATTAATTGAATTACCAGAGTATGGTTCAATTCATGATGATTTAAAAGCATTAAGAAGTTCTGAAGATTGAGTTTATGGCCACAACCCAGATTTTGAAGTAACAAATAAAGCTAAGTTTGATAATGGAATTTTAGAAGTGAGTTTTAATACCTCAAATGATCACATTACTGCTATTGAATTTCGTGGAGATTTTTTATCTAAAAAAGATATTGATGAAATCTTGCCACTATTTTATAATGTTAAATATCGTCGCCAAGATGTGGCTGAAGTATTAGAAAAAATTGATTTAAATGATTATTTTGGAGGTCTCCAAAAAGACGAAATTCTTTCGTTAATTTTTGGATAAATTATGAGAATTCATATTTTCAATGAAGAAATTAATTATGTTTATGAAGATACCAGCAAACCAAAAGTTTTATTTTTACATGGCTTTGCTTCATCACATAAATTTGCCCTGGATTTATTAAAAGTGGGTGAAGCACAATTTGATTATGTGGCCTTAGATTTCCCGGGATGCGGTTTAAGTACAGCTCACCATGATATTGATATCAACTATTATGTAGCAGTTGCTAAAGAATTTATTAAGCAATTACATTTAGAAGATGCCATTTTAGTAGGTCATTCACTTGGTGGTGCAATTGCAACTGAGTTAATGAATGCTGGTTATGGAAAATTTGCTTTACTAGTAGCACCATTTAATTACGCAATTTACCAAGATAAGCTTGAAAAAGCACGAACAATTCAAGAGTGATTATTACCAGAAACTTTTGAACAAGCTTTTGAGAGTATGAAACATTTAATTTATAACGATGTTACCAAAACTTATGTTGCTAATTTAGGGCCAACAGCAACAAATTTTTTAAAAACCATGCTTGTAAAACGTAATCTTTTCAAACACTTAGTAATTAATGAAATTGCTAACCCAGAGTATCTTAAAAATGTCTTACAACCAAATTATGATAAATTAAATCCTGACTATGTTTTTTTAGCTTGTGGTGAAAATGATTATTTTGTACCACCACAATCAATGCAACAAATGTGTCATGATTTGGGATTAAAATATCAATTGATTCCAAATTGTGGGCATGCTACTTTTTTTGAACAACCAAAAGTATTATTGGATTTAGTTAATGAGATTGTTGTTAAGCAAAAAAAATAATTTTTTTCTTGTAAAATAAATTTTGTGTTGTATAATATGGAAGTTAATTGTTGGAATTAACAAAAAAAATTCAACAATTGCGAGTGTAGTTTAATGGTAGAACTTCAGCCTTCCAAGCTGACTGTGAGGGTTCGATTCCCTTCACTCGCTCCATATCATTTATATGACCAAAGAAAACGCTATGATTCATAGCGTTTTTTATTTTATTTAAAAAATCATCGATTTTTAAAAAAGCATTCAAAATTTATGAAGCAAAGTTTTGAATGCTGTTTTTGTATTTAAAGTGATAAATTATTATAGTTTTACCACTTTTTCTTAATATGAATTGTTTGATTAGTAAAATCAATTGTAGCTTGTTGGTTTAGTGGTAATGATAGCATTGGTTTGCAATGAGAAATATCAACATCATATAAAATAGGAATATTTTTACCATTTAATAATTCAAGTAAAATTTCTACTGGATGAACTTTTGCTTCGGTATAACGAAAATTATTATATTTACCCAAAATTATAGCTTTGACATTATTAAAATATCCTGCTAAATATAAGCTATTAAAATTTCTTTCAACATTAGCATAAACTTTAGTATCATCTTCTAAAAATAAAATTCCATTTTGTTTAAAATTGGTTAAATAAGGTGATTCAAACATTGAAATTAATGCTTCGATATTACCACCTCAAATTATCCCTGTAATTGGTTTGCTAGTTGTGTTGTATATTTTTCAATTTGCATCACGAAAAATTAGTCGATCTTTTTCAAAAGTTTCTCAATTTTCAGGCGGACCATAAGTTCAATCTAATGCTTGTAAAATGAATTCTTGCTTTTCAATGGCTGTTAAAAAGTGATTTCAAGAAATTTGAGCTGATTCTAGCTCAAATTCGCCATAATTAGGAAATAAACTTGGACCATAAATAACTTTGGCTCTAGGGATTTGGTGCAAAATAGCATTTAATAAAGGTGTTGAATCACTAAAGCCAACGATAATAGGATTTTTAGCTTTGAATAATTTATAGTCTAAATAAGGTACAAGCGAAAAGCTATTAAAACCTCCAATTGCTGACATTAAAATATCAACATCATGTTTTAATAGATTATTAATTTCTTTTGCTCTAGCCTTAGCGCTTCCGGCACGGTAGTTTAGTTGATTATGTCAAAATAATTCCCCCAAGATCACTTCATGACCTAAATTTTCTAAAAATGCAATTGCTCGTTTTGCCCTTTCTGGTGAAAATGAGGCAATTGGAGTTGAAGCAGTAAAAATTCCAATTTTATATTTTTTCATTGTTAATTCCTTTTTAAACTAAATGTCTCATAAATTATAAATCAAAGCTAAAACTAATAGTTTATAATTTATTTTGTTTTTAAAGGATGAAAATAATGAAATATTCAAAAAAAATTTATAATTATTTTGAAAATGATGATGTTGTTAAAAAATATGGCGTAGCTGTTGATCAAATTGGTCTTTGAAAATCAGAAATGGCAATTTTTAGTAAATATTTTTCTAAGCAAGGTCGGTTATTGGATCTGGGTTGTGGTTCAGGGCGCACAACTTTTGGATTATATGATTTAGGTTATCGCAATTTAATTGGAGTTGATTTATCACATAATATGATTCAGCAAGCACAAAATATTGCACTTGATAAAAATGTAGCAATTGAATTTTTCCAGGGTGATGCAACTCAATTACAATTTGAAGATGCAAGTTTTGACAATTGTCTTTTTTCATTTAATGGTTTTAACGCCATTCCAACAGAAATGTTGCGTAGGCAAGCCTTACATGAAATTCATCGAATTTTGAAATCAGGCGGAATTTATATTTTTACTTCCCACAATCGCAACCAAAATAGTTTTCGTCATCATTGAGAAGCTGAGGCAAAGCGATGAGCTGAAAAAACTCAAAACCCAGCTTTTGAAAAATTTGGAGATCATTTAATTGAAGATGAGTTTGGGAAATTTAATTACATCCATTTTTACGCAATTGAGGAATTACATGATTTATTAATTGATCACGGTTTTGAAATTTTAGAAATTATTGATCGGGAAAAAAATTATCTAGAAAATGCTGCAGTTTTAAAATTTTCAAATAACACTATTTTTTATGTTGTCCGTAAAAAATAGCTAAAAAAATTGCTTCTTTAATAAAAAAATAATTTTTTTTTATCAAAATTATCAATTCCTAGCTATATATAAGTGGAGGAAAAATATGAACGAAAAAAATATTAAAGAAGCTTTAGCTGAAATTGAAAAAAAATTCGGCAAAGAATCTATCATGCTTCTTGGTCAAAAAGAAGCGGTTGATGCCGAAGTTTTTAGTACAGGTTCACTTTTAATCGACAAAGCCTTAGGTATTAATGGATTTCCTAAAGGTAGAGTTATTGAAATTTATGGACCAGAATCTTCAGGTAAAACAACATTGGCACTACATGCAATTGCTGAAGTGCAAAAAAATGATGGAATCGCCGCTTTTATTGATGCAGAGCATTCTATCGACCCAGTGTATGCTAAAAACCTAGGTGTTGATATTGACAATTTAATTTTGTCACAACCTGATTCAGGTGAACAAGCCTTAGAAATTGTTGATACTTTAACCAAAACTGGTTCAATTGATTTAATTATTGTTGATTCAGTTGCTGCACTAGTGCCTGAAGCTGAATTAAACGGAGAAATGCGAGATCAAACTATTGGTTTGCAAGCACGTTTAATGTCCAAAGCACTACGAAAAATTACTGCTTCATTAAATAAAAATGGCACAACAATTATTTTTATCAACCAAGTCCGTGAAAAAGTCGGTGTCTTTTTTGGCAATCCCGAAACTACTCCCGGTGGTAGAGCTTTGAAATTTTATTCTTCAATTCGACTTGAAGTTCGCAAAAGCACTAATATCGGCAATGGTGATGATATTAGTGGTAACTTAGTTAAGGTTAAAGTGGTGAAAAATAAATTGGCTCCACCATTTAAATCAGCTCTTGTAGAAATTATTTTCTCAAAAGGAATTTCTCATTTTGCTGAAGTAGCAACATTAGCTGAAGAACTAGGTATTGTAATTAAAAAAGGTTCATGATATGAATTTAATGGTCAAAATATTGCACAAGGTAAAAAGAATTTGACTTTATATCTAGAAAATAATGCTGAAGTTTATCAAGAAATTTTAGCAATTATTAAATCACAAATCTAATTTATGGCAAAAATTAAAATAAAAAATAAGGTAAAATATTTAGCCTTACCTTTCGGAGTTATTCCTTGAATTACAGGAATATCTTTTGCCTATGCAAATTCTGATCGCAACTACAAAAATCAAATTTTTACACAAACTAGTTTACTAACTCAAAAATATGAACCAAATATCACACATGACCAATTTATTAATCGTGCAAAACAAATGTATTACAATACAATTAATGCAACAAATACAGTGACTGATTTAGATTGAATTCTAAATCCTTATATAAAATTAAAAATTAATAACAAACTTGATTTGTATAAGAATAATCAAAAAACAGAAAATTTTCCGGCGCCTTTTGAAAATCATAACATAGTTGATAAAGCGCGTGATTTTAATGGATTTATTAAATATTTAAATGATAAAAAAAGTTGATTAAATCAACATCAAACCTATGAAAAAGTTTTTAATATATCTGCAGTTAATTTTGCAAATGAATTGAATAATAGCATTAATGAAAATGCTTTAAAAATGAATTTTTACACTCGTAATAATGAAGATTATCGCTCAATTTATCATTTAGAAAATGGCGATAATTTTCACTGAGTAAATTTTTGAGGTAATTGGCAAAATCATGATGTTAACTTTGATTATTTTGAGTGACAAATTCCACAAAATAATCATCATTTTAGCAGTAACTTTATAAAAGAAACTACTCAACCCTTAATTGAAAATCATCATTTTAAAATTAGCCAAAATAAATTTTTAAATAACTATATAAATAGCTATGAAAATAAAACTATGAAAATGCATTTCCGAGGCCCAAGTGATAAAAAACTTTATAAAATGAACTGAAGAACATATAGTTTAATGCATGATTTATTACTTTTTAATGCTCGTCCACATATTTTTTATGAAGTTTTTTATGAACCGAGTGATATGTCAAAAGAAAAATGAGTTTGACATAATTATGATAGCTCACCTTTTCCAAGATATGATTCACCAATACTAAAATCAGGTAAATATAGTCGGAAAGATATTAGTGATATTTTAAACTTTTTATTAGTTGCTGCATATCAAGCTGATAAGGATTTAACAAGTCCTTACGAAGCTGTTAAACAATGATTTAATTCATCCGCCTACATTGAATATCAAAATCGCATGTTAAACCAATATTTAGGATCTTATAAAAAAGTTGATTATATTCCCGATGAAAATACAACTACTTTTGAAAGCTATAATAGAAGAAGCGATCATGAAGCTTATGAAAAATTACTTTATTTCAAAAGAACTCTCCCTTCCATAGATAATAACTTACTTTTCAATAGCCAGCAAAATCATCAAATTAGTAAAAATCAAACTAATGCTAGCATTGATTTTGATTCCAATATTATTGGCGACTGACGAGTTGAATTCAATACAGGAATTGAATTATTTAATACTGCCAAACAAAATGTTAACTTAATGGATAACTTTAAAAGATCACATTTTTTTAATGCTCCAGAAATTGATAAAGTTGATCTATCTAAAATATATACAGTACGAACTAACTTTGAAAATGGAAATTATAAATTTTCATTAGGTTTAAACATAAAACTTGTTAAAGCTTTTTATAATTATGCTTATTTACCTGAGTTTTATAAAAAAATGAGCACTAATGTAATTAGTCAAAATCAGTTTAATAGTAGTGAAGCAATTAAACGTTTATTTAATAATGATTATCAAAATTATGTTAGTTTTTATAACAAATCACTAGCTTTGGGGTTAAAAGGCTTTTGAGAGTTTAATGAGCTAAAAGCTGCTGAAACACTATTTATTAAATTGAAAAACACTGCCAATATTTTTGATGCCTATGCTTTTAATGCAATTAAAAATAATCAAAATCAGCAACAATTTCATTTAAATAATGGCGAAACAATCTTAGTTCCACATTTTAATATTAATAAAGCTTCAAAAGCTAGTTGAGTTAATGTTTTGCATAATTCAGGTTTTGAGTTTGAAGAAGCTGTAAATGATATTAATTTGAATGCAAATTCAATTTACAGAAATTCCGCAATGAATTCTTATATTTTTGATGACGGAACTTCTAATGGTGTTATTAATGAAATTAATAAATTTAATTTTTACTACAATTTTTTACTACCAGCTATTTTAAAGCAAGATGTTTATGCTTATATTCAAGAACCTAATAGTAATAGCTTAAGAAAAGTTAAATTGTATGATAGCAACCGGTGAGAATTTAATACACTTAATGTTGCAAAGCAAAATTACAGCTCACAAAATGTTGATAGCAATGCGCAATTTATTTTAAGTGATGTTACTATTGATAATCAAAAACACGTATTAGGAAAACGTAATTTTTATGGGAATAATTCGTCTCAAATATCTATTCCAGTGCATCAAATTATTAATAGCGCAATTGAAAATTTTAACAATTCAACAATTACTCACGAAACATTATCTAAAAATTTCGGCTTAACAGCAACAAATGAAAAATTATACTGAAATATTGAGGATTTTAACAACCCTTATTTATTAAACTTAAATCAAAATACATTAAAGCCAACTTCTAAAAATTCTAGTATTAAAAGAATTTTCATTTCAAACAATATAGTTCCTGTTTTTGAACAATTATCACCTTCTGACTATTTAAATTTTTTCAATAGGGACAAATTACAATGAAGCAAATTATTAGAAAAAGTTTTTTACGAAGTATTAACAAATAATTTAGCGCAAAATAATGCATTTATTAATAATGAAATTTCTGGAAAAATTATTGATGAAATTTATTTAAAATCATTATTAAAAAATTCTGAAAATTTTAATAAATTAAATACATTACTAGCGACTGAAAATATTTTTAATTCATTTACTGACTTTAATTATGAGAAAAAACTTATTGATGCTTTAATTGTTAATCATATTGATTTAAAAAAATTATTACCAAATGATGATACTGGGAGTATGTTTATTTTAGCAACTTTTAATGCAAAAATTAATCCTAAGCAATTAAGTGCAGAAAATGGATTTTATCTAGTTGATAAAAAACTTTCATCACAAGGTAAAGTTGTTGAATATCAATACTTAATTAACATTTATAGTCATTATAAAAATCTGAAATTTAATTCAGAAATTATTAATGACATAAAAATTAAAAAAGCACATAATAGTCAATTTATTGAAGAAGAAAATATTATTCAATTTGTTGAAGATTTTGCAAAAGATGAAAATAATTATATTTTTAAATTATTTACAGAAACAAAAGCAGCAAGACCGGAGATTAACTATGAAGTTGTTAATGATAAATTTTATTTAACAGCAGCATATACTAACAAAGATATTGAAGATTTAAAAGTTATTTTATCTAAAATTACCAATATTAATTTATTACCCAAAACATGAATTTTAGATTTAAAACAAAATATAATAAAAATTCCATTAGAAAATTTTGTTAATATTAAACAAAAAATTAATTTACCTATTTTAAAAGATGTAGATTTTAATAACTCATTTGCTGTAGGTTGAAATAATAATTTAGAAAAAAACATTACCTTAGAAGATGTTGCTAGACAATTTAATGATTTAGACATATGAAATAAAAAAGCTTTTTTTGAAATTAATAATGCTGATAAAATCTCAAATATTTTATTATCAACAAAAAATAATCAATTAATTTTTAGTTTTATCATTAATAGTGATGTTTACTTTGCATCTAAAACCAATGAATTAGTTTTTAGTAATTTTAAAAATATTGTTGGAATTGAAAACTTAAATGCAAAAGAACAATTAATTAACTTATTTAAAAAACAGGACTTATTAACCAAAAATATTGATAAATTTAATGGTAAAAAACTAAATGAAAAACTATTATATTTTAATTCAACAACAACAAATGAAAAACCGTTTCAAAATGGTATAAAAAATATTGAATTAGAAAAAGTTATTTCCAAACAAGATGAGAATTTAATTTTTATTAAAGTTAAAGTTGATCTAAATGAAAATTATGTTTGAAAAAATGCTTTAGATGAAGAATTATTACTAGAAATTTCATTTGATGCAGCATCAGAAGAAAAAATTAAGGTTTCCAAAACTCAAAATCTTCCTGAACCAAAAATTAATTTAATCGCCTTACAAAGTTTAATTGACAAACATAATATTTATGATGCAGTAGCTTTAGAAGTGTTATTAAAAAATATGTCATTATTAGAAAAAACTAAAATTTTAAACTGAAATACTAGTGAAGAAACAATTCAAAATGTTTTAACAGCTATGATAATTGAAATTATGGATACTAAAATGTTAATCGAACTAAAAGTTAATGATAAATTTAAGTGAAATGACAATTTTAATGGTGTTTTGAAAACTTCTAAAATTAAATATAAACCAAAACCAATTCCAAAAATTGAACTACCAGTTCCAGATAGGACTACTTTAAAACCAGAAACGGAAATTATTTTTATTGATAAAAATAATGAAAATAATATCGGCGATGTTACATCTAATCCAAAAAACTCTAATAAAGAAGAAATTTCTGTATTTGGAGATACAAACGTGCTTAATTCAGAAAATAAAAATAAAAATAATTTAAGCATTATTTTGCCAGCGATATTAATTCCGTTTATACTGATTAGTTCATTATTAAGTTTTTTAGCAGTTAAATTTAGAAAACACCCATCATTTAAAGATAGTAAAATTAAAGTAATTAAAAACTTTTTCAATAAAAAATTCAGAAAAAAATCTAAAAAAATTTAAACTTAATGATTTTAAAAATAACTAGCTATTTTTTTAGCTAGTTATTTTACTATATTGAAATTATTTTAGAGTTTTGCTTCCAAATAATTAATATTTTTGCTTTTATCTGATCATTTTTTTTCATATCCAGTCATGATATTTCCTTGTGATAGTTCTGAGTTATGAAAATCTCTAGTAATATTTAAAATTTTTGCGCCAAATTCTTCTAATGATTCAAGTGAATAATCGAAAAATCCATCATTATCCGTTTTTAATTTTAAAACACCATTTTCAGATAATAAATTTTTATAAATTATTAAAAATTTTTTATAAGTTAAACGTCTTTTGTAATGACGTTTTTTAGGTCAAGGATCACTAAAAGTCAATCAAATTAAATCTACTTTTCCAAGTAATTTTTCAGCTAATTCTTCAATATCAGCATTAATTATTTTAAAATTAGTTAGTTGATTAGCTTGTGCTTTCTTTAATGCTTTATAAGCAACTGTAGAATATTTTTCGACGCCAATGTAGTCATTATTCGGATTTTGAATTGCTAGTTCTACTAGCATTTCGCCTTTACCCATTCCAATTTCTAAAACAGTATTATTTTGTAATTTAAGTGGAAAATCTTTAATAACATAATCACTTTCTAATAGTAAATTTTTAGAATCTTTAATGTTTCTTAATCTCATATTAGTAAATATCATAAACTAAAATAAATTTTAATTAAATATTATTTTGATTTTAAATTTATTGTCTAATTTCATTGATTAAAATCAAAATTCTAAAAATCTAAAATATTTTTTATTTTAAAAATGTTTTATAATTAAAAAATATAAGGAGAACAATGAAAAATCAAAACGTAAAAGTTGGAAGTATCATTAGTGCTCAGGCTTATAAATACAACGGCGAATTGTACCGACAGTGGAATGGAATAAAAGTTGTCGAAAATTCACAAGATCATGTTGTTTTGCACCTTGATAAAACTAGAGTTTCTAAAAAAAATAGTCAAAACTGAGTGATCCGAGAATTAGTTATTTGATTTTTACCTAAAAATCGTATGTTTAATGCAATTATTTCCATCCGTAATGGTCAGCCTTATGTCTATATTAATTTATGTTCTTCATTTATTTTTGAAGATAATACAATTAAATTCATAGATTATGATCTTGACATCAAATGTTTTCCTGGGGAAGATTTTAAAATTATTGATAAATCAGATTTTCGTAAAAATCGTACAAAATTAAAATACCCTATTAGATTAGTTAATAAAATTTATTCAACAATTTTAGATGTTTTAGAAATGTATTTACAAGATGAGTATTTTTTTGATCACACTTATTTGAAAACATATATTAAAGAATTAAGTGCTAAAACTAAAAAAAATAAATCAAATTAATGTTTTTTAAATGCCTTGAAAAAAAATAAAAAAATATTTTGGATTTTTTAAAAAAATTATATAATAATAAGGCATTTAACTCAATGGGGGGGTAGCAAAGCGGCCAAATGCGGGTGGCTGTAACCCACTTTCTCCGGATTCGGGGGTTCGAATCCCTCCCCCCCCACCATTTTGCCCCGTCGCCAAGCGGTAAGGCAGCGGTTTTTGGTGCCGCCATGCGTTAGTTCGAATCTAACCGGGGCAGCCATATCATTTGTAAGAATGACCAACCAAAAAAAATTATTAAAAATCATACTTAGGTATGGTTTTTATTTTTAAATAATTATTTATATGTGTAAAATTATAGCAATCAAAAATTTTACAAATTAACTCTTAATTTGTAATTTTTATTTTTTAAAATAGGGGTGAAAAAAATGTCAAAGTATATTTTTGTTACAGGTGGAGTAATTTCTGGATTAGGTAAAGGAGTTGCGGCTGCTTCGATTGGGAATATTTTAAAAGCAAGAGGTTATAAAATTTTTGTTTTAAAATTAGATCCTTATTTAAATGTTGATCCAGGAGTAATTTCTCCATATGAGCATGGTGAAGTTTATGTAACTGGCGATGGTGGTGAAACTGATTTAGATTTAGGACATTATGAACGTTTTATTGATGAAAATTTCACCAAAGATTCCAATTACACTTCAGGGAAAATTTTTGCCAAAATTTTAGATAATGAACGCAAGGGTAAATATAATGGAAAAACTGTTCAATTCATCCCCCATGTTACTAACGAAATTAAAAATATTATTACTAATATTGAAAAAAAATACCAAGTAGATTTTGTAATTGTTGAAATTGGTGGTACTGTTGGTGACATTGAATCCAACCCTTTTGTTTATTCACTAGCTGAAATGCGTAGCAAAAATCCTCAAGATGTTTTTTTTATTCACGTTACATACGTCCCTTTTTTAAGTGCTTCAAATGATTTTAAAACTAAACCAACTCAGAATTCAATTAGAATTTTGAATTCAATGGGTATTCAACCTAATATTATTTTATTAAGAGCAGATAATGACATTGCTAATGACATTATTGAAAAAGTTGCATATAATGCTTTTTTACCTAAAAGTAATGTTATTTCAATGCCTAATTTAAAAAGTATTTATGATGTTCCGGGTTGATTAGAATCACGTAAAACTGCAGAAATTATTCAAAAATACTTTGGTTTTAAAAACAAGACAGCAAAATTAGATGTTTGATATGATTTTGCTGAAAAAGCAAAACAAAAACATCCAAATAAGATTACTATCGGAATGATAGGTAAATATGTTGAATTCATCGATGCTTATAAATCAATTGTTGAAGCGCTGTTAATTTCTGGAATTTATAAAAATGTAAAAATTAATTTAAAATGAATTGAATCTTCGAAAATAACTTCTAAAACAGCTGATAAAATTTTAAAAAACCTTGATGGAGTAATGATTTTACCAGGTTTTGGAATTAGAGGTTTTGAAGGTAAAGTTACTGCTGCAATTTATACTAGAGAAAAAGATATACCAACATTTGGTATTTGTTTAGGTATGCAAGCAATGTCGGTTGCTCAAGCGCGATTAAAAGGCTATTCAAAAGCTACATCAGCTGAGTTTGCTCAAGAAGAAGATGATGAAGTTTATGTTTTAGATTTAATTGATAATAAAGCAAAGCAAATGGGGGGGACTTTGCGCTTGGGGAATTACGATATTCAATTTACAGAAGATTCACTACTAGCAGAATATTATGAAACTAATAAGGTCATCGAAAGACATCGTCATCGTTATGAAATTACTAAAAAATTTCAAGAAATTCTACCTGATGGAGATTTTGATTTTTCAGGAATTAATCCAGCTTCAAATTTAGTTGAAGCTTGTGAAATGAAAAGTAAAAAGTTTTATATCGGTACACAATATCACCCTGAATTTACAGCTAGACCATTAAAGCCACACAAATTATTTAATGCTTTTATTGATAAAACATTAGAATACAAATTAGCAAAGAAAGTTAAATAATGCATCAAGATTACCCAACAGATTTAAACAAAGGTTTAAACCGAAATCAAATTGAAAATCAGCGCCAACAATTTGGATCTAATATTATTGTTTCTAAAAAAAACACCCCAATTTATATTAAATTTTTAAAGCATTTAATTGAACCTATGATGTTGCTGTTAATTATTGCTGGAGCTATCGCCTTTGCAATTGCTTTATACAATCAAATTTCAGGACATGAATCTCACTCACAAACTGATACTATTATCGAATTTGTTGAGCCATTTGTAATTTGATTTATTGTTTTATTAAATGCTTTTTTTGGTACCTACCAAGAATACAAAGCTGAAAAAAATGTTGAAGCATTAGAAAAAATGACCGCACCCACAACAACAGTATTGCGTGAAGGTAATGTATTGGAAATTCCGGCAAAAGATGTTGTTGTTGGTGACATTGTGTTAATTGAAGCGGGGAATCAAATTACAGCTGATGGAATTTTATTGGAATCAGCAGCTTTGGAAGTAAATGAATCACTTTTAACCGGGGAATCTACATCAGTTTTCAAGGATGCCAATGCCAAGGTTGAGCCTAACGCTGCCTTAGGTGATCGTTTAAATTATGTATTTTTAGGAACTTATGTGATTCATGGTCGGGCAAAATTTTTAGTCATAAATGTAGGAATGAATACAGAAATTGGAAAAATTTCACAATCAATTAATGAAGCAAAAGATAAGTTAACTCCTTTACAGGAAAAAGTGAATCGATTAGGAAAATGAATTGGAATTGGAGCTTCCATTTTATGTTTATTAACAATTTTAATTTACATTTTATTTGTAGCCAATGTAATCAATTTTCCAGAACGAGCTCAAGATTATAAATATTGAGTTAAAGGTTTATTAGTTGCAATTACATTAGCAATTGGGACAATTCCTGAAGGTTTATTACCAATTATGACGGTGATATTATCTTCTGGAGTAAGAAATTTAGCAAAGAAAAATGCAATTGTTAAAAAAATATCTTCTGCAGAAACATTAGGAAGTGTATCGATTATTTGTTCTGATAAAACTGGAACTCTTACACAAAATAAAATGACTGTGACAAAATTGTGAGACAGCCATAACGCTGATTTTATGTCAAATTTCACCACCCCTTCAGCAGAAAATCTTTTAACAAAAGCAATTCTATGTACAGACGGATCAATCACAATAGAAGCTGATAAACAAATTAATTTAATTGGAGATCCAACAGAAACATCGATTTTAGACATGAGTTATCAAGTTAATTCCAATTTATTAAAAACTAATTTAATAACAAAATACCCGCGTGTGGCAGAAATTCCTTTTGAATCAGACCGCAAAATGATGTCTGTAATTGTAAAGGATGGTAATGATTATTTAGTGATTACTAAAGGTGCTCCAGATCAAGTTTTTCAAAGATTAAAAAATTATAATGCCGCAGCTGCAAAAGCAAATGAAATGATGGGTCATGATGCCCTGCGTGTTTTAGCTGTTGCAATTAAAAAAATTACTAATTTGCCTATTCATTTAACTAGCGAAGTAATTGAAAGCAATCTCGAACTTGTTGGATTGATTGGGATAATTGATCCTCCAAGACAAGAAGTTTATGGAGCTATTTCAGAAAATAAGAAAGCCGGTATAAAAACGGTTATGATCACAGGGGATCATGCCAATACTGCAGGGGCGATTGCTAAAGACTTAAAAATTCTAAATCCAGGTGAAAAGATTATTACAGGCGCTGAATTGGCATTATTATCTGATGCTGAATTGCAAGCACAAGTACAAGAGTTTTCAGTTTATGCTCGGGTGAGTCCAAGTGATAAAATCCGTATTGTTAAAGCTTGGCAAGCTAATGGGCACATTGTCTCAATGACGGGAGATGGTGTTAATGATGCACCAGCACTAAAAAGTGCTGATATTGGTTGTGCCATGGGAATTACTGGAACAGATGTTTCAAAACAAGCAGCTGATTTAATACTAACTGATGATAACTTCACAACAATTGTTAATGCCGTTAGACAAGGTAGAGGTTTGTTATATCGGATTAAAAAATTAATGGTATTTTTATTTGCAACTAATTTGGCAGCAATGTTTACAACTTTTATTGGCATCTTAATTTTTGCTTCTAATCCATTATCAGCACTGCAAATTTTATGAATTAATGTTATTAGCGAGACTTTTCCAGGTATTGCTTTAGGATTTAATGATGAAAAAGTGGATTTAATGAATCGGAAACCCTTACCCAAAAATGCCCCAATTATTACTCGAAATATGTTTTTAAAAATTTTATTTTTAGGACTTTTTGCATCAATGACCTCACTTTTAATGTTTTATATTGGAGCCGGCTCTTTTTATGATTTTAATTTTCTAACGATGCGTCAACAATTAGGGACTTCAACAATTGGACTAGATGCTTATCATTTTGGAAGTGGCTTAGCTTTTTTGACATTGGGACTAAACTTGTCAGCTAATTCATTAATTATCGGTTCAAGTAAATCAATTTTTAATAGTCAATGAAGTAATACTAAAATTTTATGGTTAGGGTTCATAGTATCGCTATTATTTATTTTATTTGTTGTTTATGTACCGGGTGTTAATACCTTATTTAATATGGCGCCATATGCAAGTATAAATTTTAGTTGACTAAATGCCATACCTTTTATTATTGGTGGTTTATTTTTAAGTACAACAACCATTATTTATTACAAAAAAGGCATAAAAATTCAATAAAAAAACGCTGAAATAATATCAGCATTTTTTATTGAATTTTTTATTTGCTTGGTTTAATATTTTTAAAACGATATAAATAATCATCGATTGCCATTCCAACACCATTTTGGTCATAAGCGGTAGTATGCAATTTTGCATACTGTTCCACACCATCGCGAGCATTGGCAACTGCGTAGCTATAAGGTGTTATTACAAACATTGGAATATCATTAGGACTATCACCAACAACCATTACAGTTTCGGGATCCTGGGGATGTAAATGGTTTAAAAATCATTTAATTGCAGAACCTTTATTAACACCTTTAGCAGTTAACTCTAAATGATGATCTTTCATATTAATGATTTCTAAACTACCGTCTTCTTCAAGTGCTTTTTTTGCCGCTTCAATATTTTTATCTTTGCCAAAAAGTTCCATTTTAACAACATTTTTTTGTGTTTTATCTGCATTTTTAACAACAACTTGAGGATCTATTAATGAATAATTTCAACTAGTTAAAAATTCAGATTTATGATTCAAGGTAAAATAATTTTCGTGATTTCAAAAATTTAGTTGTAGATCATATTTTTTAGCTAAATCAATAACTAATTGTTGTTGCTCTTGGTTAAATTCTTTTGAATATAAGTATTTTTTTTCAACATTATCAAAAACTGTAGCTCCATTTGAAGTAATTAAATAACGAGCATGTAATTGGTCAGCTAATTTTTGGTGGCGTTCAAATGGAGGGTTTCCTGTTGTGATAACAAATTCAATATCAGATTCATTAATTGCGCGATGTATATGTTTAACAGTTTCATCTCTAACTGTGAAATCTGTCCCATACAATGTTCCGTCAACATCGGAAAAAACAAAGGGTTTTAAGTTATTTTTCATATGAACAATTATAAACAAAACAAAAATTTATTTTTAAAATTTCAGAAGCTAAGTTATAGCTCTAAACATAGATTTGATTATTTTATAATTTTTTAAACATTTGAACAATCAATAATTTTATTACTTGCCAAAAAATATATTTATTTATCTTGTGGGTTTTGATGGAGCAAAGCACTTATTTATCGCTACCCAAAATTTCACTGATCATAATATGTATGTTTTATCAAAAAATCCAAATTGAAAAACAGATAATTCAAGTGTTGTTGTATTATCTGATTACACAGAATTTATCAAAAAATATCAAAATAATCTCCATTAAGACTTGTATGTAATGGGCGGAATTAGCATTCACGAACACAAGTAGTTCCTTATTGTGAGTAATTATTCATTTTAATTTTTAAGGGTAATTATGAGGGTGATTGTTATTTATGCAATGTTTAATTAAATGAATTCGAAATTTACAAAATTTAAAATTTTAAACAATTTGATGTTTATTATTATCTTAGAAAGTTTTAAAATAGAATTTTTATTAATCTTGAAAATTAAAAAATATTTTTAAGTATTTTAATGATCTCAGAAATTTAATAGAGATCATTTTTTATATAAATTTTTAACTAGTTTTTTTATTTTTAATAAATTTTAATTTTTGTTTTATCAATAATTTGGATATAAAATGCTATATTTTGTAAACATTTATGACATGTTGGGTTATATGAATTTTCAATTTATTTTATTTTTTTAATCTATAATTTTTATATAGAAAAGGGTTTAATAAAAATAAATGTTGTTAATTGGAATGTGGAATTGATTAAATATACAACAGAAGAGTCTGGAGAATATAAAATTAAAATTATAAAATGAAAGGCGCTAATTTTGGAAACTCAGTATACGATAAATTAGCAGTAACATATGTTAAAAAATAATAAGTTAAAAAAATATTTATTAATTAGTTTTATTTCAATAGTTTTTTTAGTATCTATACCTTCTTTAAGCTATTACTTAATTAGTCAAAAAAATAATTTTTCAAAACACAAAGATGAAGAATTGAAAATTAATAGTTTTGATTATCTTGATGAAAAAAAATTATAAATAAATCACAAATTTTAAAAGTTGATTTCCCTTTTTTATCTAAAAAAGAAAAAGGAATTATAAAAAGTGAAAATGATTTAAAGGATTGAAAAAAATAATTAAAACAATTCTTAGAAAAGGCAATAAAAAATTCTAATTTAACTAAAACGGCTAAAAATGAAGAATTAAATAAACGCAACAAAGAATTGAATGATTTTTTCAATAATCTCAAGAAAGTTTTTAACTATAATTTTTTTAAAAATTTTGATTTAGTATTTTATAAAACTACAAGTTCAAAACATACTTATAGTTCTTTGGTTGATTCTATTCAATTCAAGGGCGATACATTGGTAATTAATTCTATTGATAGATGATCAATTTGAGGAAGACAAGAATGAGCAATTAATGATATATATTGACCTAATCAATTATATTTAGTAATATTTCTTAAAATGCCAATTAATACAAAAATAAAAATTAATAAAATATCTACATGAGAACAATATTTCGATTACCGAAAAGAAATGCCTTATAAAAGTTTTACTAATTTAAAAAATAAGAGTTAATTTAGCAAAAATATAAATTCTTATTTTAAAAACTAAAATAAAGATTTAAATTTAAAAAGCGATAAATCTTAGTCAAAAATCTTAAATTTTAAGTTTTTGACTATTTTTATAATTTGTTTTTTATGTTTAAAGATACTATAAAGTTTCCTCCCCAATTTGACATTCCATTTCATTTAAAAATATTGAATTGTTATTAATCTATTGGAATGCTTGACCTCTGGGTGTTGCATACCCGAGGTCGAGCATGTTGTGTTTATAAACATTGAATCATTTCATAAATGAAATGGAATAAAACAAAAACAGGAGACCTGGCGGTCTCCCATATATAAAAGAAGAGACCACCCAACCCCAACCGCCCAAGCGTGCTCTGCCGCGGCGGTGGGGTGGGGGTCTCTTCTATGTTGTTTCACAACCCCCCTTACCCCCCCATTAAATTAAATGAAGAGTAAAAAGGTGGAAACCATATTAACTTTTACCTATTCTATATACAATCAAAAAACCAGACCCCCGAAACAAAAAAAGTTGCAAGAATAGAGTTAATATTGTCTGATTTATGATTGTTTTTACCTTTTTAGTATCTTAAAAAAATGAATAATATGTGTTATACAAGTGTTATATTTTGTTCAAAGCTTTTTTAAATCATTATAATTGAAGTTACACTAAAAAAAACATTGCAATGGAGTATAGTAATGCAACAATATTTAAATTTACTTAACCATGTTAAAAAACATGGTAAAATGCGTAAAAATCGCACTCAAACTGATACAATTGGTATTTTTGGTTATCAAATGCGATTTGATTTAACTAAAGGATTTCCATTATTAACTACGAAAAAAGTTAATTTTCATGCTATAGTTGGAGAATTACTATGATTCATCAAAGGTGATACTAATATTAAATTTTTAGTTGACAATAAAATTAATATTTGAAATGAGTGGCCTTATAAAAATTACCAAAAATCACCTGATTATCAGGGTGAAACATTAGAAGAATTTATTAACAAAATTAAAACTGATGCTATTTTTGCGACTAAGCATGGTAATTTAGGCCCGGTCTATGGTAAACAATGACGTGATTTTTTGGGTATAGATCAACTAAAAAAAGTGATTGAATCAATTAAAAAAGATCCTTATTCACGTCGTCATATTGTTTCAGCATGAAATCCTTTAGAGGTTGATGATATGTTACTGCCGCCTTGTCATTCATTATTTCAATTTTATGTTGAAGATAATAAATTGAGTTGCCAGCTGTACCAACGTTCAGCTGACATTTTCCTAGGGGTGCCATTTAATATCGCTTCTTATTCTTTGCTAACTTATTTAATAGCTCAAGAAACCGGATTAGAAGTTGGTGAGTTTGTACATACTTTTGGCGATGCTCATATTTATGTTAATCATTTAGAACAAATTAATTTACAATTATTGAGAAATCCAAAAAAATTACCACAACTTAAATTAAATCCAAATAAAAGTATTTTTGAATTTAATTTCAATGATGTTGAGCTAATTGATTATGATCCGGAACCATTTATTAAAGGGGAGGTTGCAGTTTAAAATGTTAAAAGCAATTTGAGCCATGACAAAAGATCACCTTGTTGGCAAAGGTAATACAATACCTTGATACATTAAAGAAGAATTTGCACACTTTAGAAGACAAACATTGCATCAAGATGTTTTAATGGGACAAAGCACTTATTTATCGTTGCCCAAAAATTTCACTGATCGTAATATGTATGTTTTATCAAAAAATCCAAATTGAAAACCAGATAATTCAAGTGTTGTTGTATTATCTGATTACACAGAATTTATCAAAAAATATCAAAATAATCTCCATCAAGACTTGTATGTAATGGGTGGAATTAGCATTTACGAACAACTAGTTCCTCATTGTGATGAATTGATCATTTCGATTGTTAAGGGTGATTACGAAGGTGATCGTTATTTATACAATGTTGAATTAAATGATTTCGAAATTTACAAAATTGAAAATTTTAAACAATTTGATGTTTATTATTATAGAAAACGCTTGAAGTAAATATTCTATTTTAAAATATATAAAAAAACATATGCATTTGTAATTAAGTGCATATTTTTTGCATTTTTTTCATAAATATTTTGGCTTTATTTTTTATTTTATAATTTATAATTTTAATAAGATAAAAGAGGAGGTTTTATAAATATTATTTTTTGCTTCAAAGCATTAATCATTTTTTAAAAAAGGAGTTAAAATGAAAATAAAATAATTAGAAGAAAAAGCAATTGAAGCAATAATTGACATCGTGTTAAAAAAATAGATGTTGTTAATTCTAATGTAGAGTTAATTAAACATCGTGCAGAAGAATCTGGGGAATATATAGTTAAAGTTATAAGAAAAAAAGACGCTAATTTTCACAATTCAGAGTATGATAAATTAGCTATTACATATGTTAAAAAATATTAAAATAAAAAAATATTTAATAATTAGTTTTATATCACTAGTTTCACTATCTGCTATAACATTAACAAGTTACTATTTGATTAGTCAGAAAAATAGTTCTCCTAAATATAAAGATGAAGAATTAAAAATTAATAATTTTGATTATTTTGATGAAAAAAAATTCACAAATAAAACACAGATTTTAAAAATCGATTTTCGTTTTCCATCTAAAAATAGAAATGGAATTATTAAAAATCAAAATGATTTAAATAATTGAAAAAAAGAAGTAAATGAATTAGTGCTAGAAAAAGTAAAAAAATCAAATTTGACAAAAGCATCATTAATAGAAGAACTAGATAAACAAAGAAAAGCACTAAATGATTTTTTTGATAATTTTAAAAAAGTTTTTAATGCTAATTTTTTTGAAAATTTTGATTTAGTATTTTATGAAACATTAAGTTCTAACCATTCTTATAGTTCTATAGTTGATTCTATTCAGCTTATAAATAATGAATTAATAATTAATTCTATTGATAGGTGAATAATTTGAGGAAGAGAAAACTGAAAAATCAATCTAGCTTATTATCCTCCACAATTATATTTGGCAGTAGTTCCTAAAATGCCAATTAATACAAAAATAAAAATTAATAAAATATCTACATGAGAACAATATTTCGATTACCGAAAAGAAATGCCTTATAAAAGTTTTACTAATTTAAAAAATAAGAGTTAATTTAGTAAAAATATAAATTCTTATTTTAAAAACTAAAATAAAATAAAGATTTAAATTTAAAAAGCAATAAATCTTAGTCAAAAATCTTAAATTTTAAGTTTTTGACTATCTTTTATAATTTGTTTTTTATCTTTTTAAATTTAGTGATTATGTTTTATCTTAAAAAGCTTTTTAAAATTTGTTAAAATTTATTTAACATTTTTTACTGAAAGGCGCTTAATATAATGCAAAAGAAAAAGTTTGTTAAACTTTTAACATTTTCACTATCACCCATTTTAATTTCTACAATTCTTGTAGCTTGTTCAAATCAATATACTAAAAAAGTAGCAAAGCCAACTCCGGAACCATTGCCAACACCATCACAACCTACACCAATTACACCACCAAAAGCAAAAAGTAATTTATTAAAAATTAATAATACTGAAATCGATCTTCAAGATGGCAATATTTTCTTTTTAATTAAAAATTATTATAATGGAGAAATTATTGACAACCGTGATGGTAATCCAATTGATGGAATTGTGCAAATTAGACCACAAGATAAAATCGAGTTAAAAAATAACGATAGTTTAATTTGAGTCTTTGATTTAACAAAACCAACATTAGTTAATATAAATAATTATCAAGATTATTTATATTTAAAATTTCCACCAAATAGCATAGTTCCAGCTGTAGCTAATAAATTAATGCAACAAAATTCTGAATCATGAGCAAAAACAATAGATTCAAATACTAAGTTACCTACTTATTATTTAAAATTTGCTAAAAATCAATTAAGTCAAAACGTTTTTGGAGCATTGAGATATAAAGACTATATTGTGCCACAAAATATTGATCAAGAACAACTTTACAAAAATTTATCAGGCTTTCAATATTCAGCATTAAATCAAATTAATTCATCAGCTGCTAATAAACCATATTTTGATGACATTTTAAATTTTTTAGATTTAAATTACACTAATGGGACTTACAAGAAAAAACAAAAACAAGTGACCTTAGATTCGAATGAATCTGATAGAGAATCTAATAATGCAGCTTCAAATGATAAAGTAGGATCAATTCCAAACTTAAATAAAAAAGCATTATTAGAAATTTATGAACAATTACACTATTTACCAATTGTTGAATTTGGAGCAAATAGCTTTGAAGTTACTAAAATTGCTGATAATGCACTAAAAATTTCTTACAAATCTGATAAAGGACCTTCAAATGTTAGCTTAGCAATTAAACAAGGCGACAATTTTATTGATATTGCTGAAAATATCGCCATAAACCCAAATTCTAATACTCCAAAAGATAGTAAAAATTTAATTGGTAAATACTAACGTTTTTAAGAATTTATGATAAAATTTTAATCGTTACTTCAAACGTAACCATTCTGAAAAGGTTGTAAAATTGCCGTTGGTAATACCTTAAAGATGAGCCGATGTTAAGGAGATATACTTACAATGTTTGCAATTATTCAAACAGGCGGAAAACAAATTATTGTTAAAAAAGATGACACCATTTTCATTGAAAAAATTGAAGGTAATGAAGGTGATGTTGTAACTTTTGATCAAGTACTTGTATTAAATGATAAAATTGGTGCACCATTAGTTGCTAATGCTGTTGTTACTGGAGTTATTGAAAAACAAGGAAAACAAAAGAAAATTGTTGTTTATCGTCACAATCCCAAATCAACTCACAAGCGTAAATTAGGGCACCGTCAACCTTATACAAGGGTAAAAATTTTGGAATTGAAAGGATAAAATAAGAAATGGCAAAGACAAAAGCTGGTGGATCAACCCGTAATGGTCGTGATTCCAAAGGTAGACGTCTAGGATTAAAACTAGGCGACGGACAATTAGCTACAGCTGGAGCTATCATTTTTAGACAAAGAGGAACCAAAATTTTTCCAGGTACTAATGTAGGTTGTGGAAACGATTACACCCTATTCGCGTTGATTGATGGATATGTAAAATATGAAACAAGAAAAAATCGCACTTTTGTTTCAGTGTATGCAGAAAAGCAATAAAACCTTAAATTCTTGTTGTCAAAACAAGAATTTTTGTTTTAAATAGCTAATTAAAAACACCAATTAAATGAGGTAAAAATGAAATTTATTGATGAAATTAATCTAAAAGTTGCTGCCGGAAAAGGTGGTGATGGAAAGATTGCATTTCGGCGTGAAGCGCATGTTGATCGTGGTGGCCCTGACGGCGGAGATGGCGGACATGGGGGATCAATTTATTTTGTCCCAGATCATGGAGTTAATACGCTATTAAACTTATATTATAAAAAAAATATTCAAGGTGAAGATGGTGAAAATGGGCGCCGTAAAAACCAATATGGTGCTAAAGGGAAAGATACATTTGTAAAGGTGCCGTTTGGAACTATGGTTTATACCCAAAATGGGTTAATCGCCGATATTATCGAAGATCGTCCTTATTTAATTGCCAAAGGTGGTAAAGGCGGAAGAGGAAATACTAAGTTTAAAACAGCACGTAATACAGCTCCAGAAATGAATGAAAAAGGTGATAAAGGGGAAAGTTTTGAACTAACATTAAGTTTAAAAATCATGGCTGATGTCGGTTTTGTTGGTAAACCATCAGCTGGAAAATCAACAATTTTAAATCGTATTTCTAATGCCAAAGCTAAAGTCGCTGATTATGAATTTACTACGCTTGTACCGCAACTGGGACTAGTAAAATATGAGGATTATTCATATGTTGTAGCTGATTTACCAGGATTAATTGAAGGTGCTAATCAGGGTAAAGGTTTAGGAATTCAATTTTTAAAACATATTGAGCGTTGTCGAGTAATTTGTCATGTAGTAGATTTTGGTTCTGAAAACAAAAACCCACTTGTTGATTTTGAAGTTATTAATAAAGAATTAAAAAGTTATAAACTTAATTTAGAATCTCGTCCTCAAGTGGTAGTTGCTAATAAAAAAGATTTACCAGCTTATACGATGCATTTAACTGCATTTAAAGCGCAAAATCCAGATATCAAAGTTATTGAAATTTCAGCGCTTGAAGATAATGATTTTATGTTTTTAAAAAGTCAATTGTTTGAAGCTTTACAACACGCAAAAGCTGTAGTACTGGAAGAAAAAAAAGCTTCAGAAATCACAATTACATTAGAGCCTAATTTTATAGTTAAAAAAATTCACGAAGGCCTATTTGAAGTGACAGGAGCTGAAGTTGCGAAATACTATGACAAAATTCCGTTGATTTCACATGATAATTTAATGATGTTTAATAAAAGAATTAAAGATTTGGGTGTTTGACAAGAATTAGAGAATCAAGGAATTAGAAGTGGTGACACCGTTAGAATTTTTGATTATGAATTTACTTGAGAAGAAGATGATTTCTAAATTGAAATCATTTTTTATTTTTTTTAATTATTGACATCTAAAAAAGTAATTTGTTAGCTAATTTAGCTACAAAAAAATCTTTAAATTTTTTGCTTTGTTTTTAATTTTTTTTATTATAATTACTAAACATATTAATAATAAAAGTTATTTTTAGTCATTAAAAGTGAGTTTATTAGTAATATAAAAATAAATTAAGAAAAAAATAAATATTTTTTTAACTAATTTTAAAAAATTTAGTATAATAAATAAGCAATTTTGATTTAATTCAAATTTCAAATAGTGAAATGTGGAGAAGTAGCTCAGCTTGGTAGAGCACTTGGTTTGGGACCAAGTGGTCGCAGGTTCGAATCCTGTCTTCTTCACCACTTTTTTGGGGGGGTAGCTCACCTGGCTAGAGCGCCTGCCTTGCACGCAGGAGGTAGAGGGTTCGACTCCCTTCCTCTCCACCATATGGCTCTGTAGCTCAGTTGGTTAGAGCATCCGGTTCATACCCGGAAGGTCAAGAGTTCGACTCTCTTTGGAGCCACCACATGGAAAATTTACCAGCCGGTCTTTTCTCGGACCTATAGCTCAGTTGGTTAGAGCAACCGGCTCATAACCGGTCGGCCGCTGGTTCGAGTCCAGCTGGGTCCACCATTAAGGGCAATTACCCAAGTCTGGCTGAAGGGATTAGTCTTGAAAACTAACAGGGGCTTCACGGCCCGCGGGGGTTCGAATCCCTCATTGCCCGCCATTGATTAATTTTAGTTAATTGCTAAAATAAGTCGCCAAATTTTTTTTCAATGTAATTTATCTTTTAATAAGTTGCATTCAATATAGCGGAGTGGAGCAGTTGGTAGCTCGTCGGGCTCATAACCCGAAGGTCGTAGGTTCGAGTCCTGCCTCCGCAACCAAAATGGTCTAGTGGTAAAGTGGCTAATACGCCTCCCTGTCACGGAGGAGACCGCGGGTTCGATCCCCGTCTAGACCGCCATTGGCTTTGTAGCTCAGTAGGTAGAGCAACGGATTGAAGCTCCGTGTGTCGCTGGTTCGATTCCTGCCGAAGCCACCATATCAGTTTAACTGACGTAGCAATTTAATTGATATTAAAAAACTTCAAATATGAAGTTTTTTTTTTTTTTTGTATTAATGATTTTTCAAACTGAATTAAATAAACTAAAAATTAAGAAAGTGTTAATTTTAACTTTTTTTTGTTTAAATTTGTTCAAATGTATATAATGTATATGCATAAACAACGAAAAAAAAGTGCAATTCAAGCAACTTTTTGTACTAATATATTAATTATTTTATTTTTGAAGAAAAAGGCCATTCAATATGAAAAAACTGAAAAAATTATTCACTTTTACTCCCTTGGCTGTTTTGAGTACCCCAATTTTATTAGTGGCTTGTACCACTAATGATACAACTCCAGAACAACCGCCAATAACATCCAATCCCGACACAGGAAGCGAAGTAAGTCCAACTCCTCCGAAAAATTCTAGTAACCAACCTAATAATGAAACTAATAGCAATGAAGCAACCAATACTTCAACTAGAGTAACACAAGGTTTTGTTAAAAATCCTAATTTAGCAATTGAGAAATTTTTTGAACTAGGTTTAGATAAATATGTTTCAATAATTAAAATTAATGATCAACTTGTTAAAAGTCGAGCACTTGCAAGAAATTTGTTTAATGGCGGCGTTTTGGAAGCTAATTTTCGCCCACATTTTGATCGCTCATTAATTACTCAAGCGCAACAAGAACAATTAGATTACTTTGATATTAATTTAAATGATTTTACTTTTAAATTTAAATATGGTGCTTTAAAGGTGAATCCAGATAATGCAACTGAGGCATGATTACCAATTGAAGTGACAGCGGGACAACGCTATACCAATAAGAAAAAACTCTATGCAAGTCGAATTTTAAACACTAAAGTTACGGGATTTGCTAAAGATCCTTATTATCAATTTGGTGAATTAGCTACAACAGCTTATTTAGAAGCTAACCCGATAAATATTAGTCTAAAAACTGATGTTAAAACTTCAATTACCGAGATTATTCAAGGTTTTAATAATATTTGAATTGCAGATTATGCCCCAATTTCTAAAAATGGACAAGAATATTTAGATGCTTGAAATAATTTACAAAAGCGTAGATGAAATTATTTAGCACAATATTTTAACATCAGTAATACAACCCCTAAAGCATTAACTTTTCAAATTCAACCACAAACCTGACTAAATAAAACTACAGATTCTATTGAAGTTGTTATACCATCAACTAATATAAGAATTTTTGTTGAAAATATCACCCAAGACATTAGTAATCCTAATCAAATAAATCTTGATGTTCGTTTAGGAATTAAACATGAATTATCAAAAGATGAAAAATTAAAGAAATTAGGAACAATGCCTAGTGCTGAACGTGGACAATTTTATAAAAATGAATGAGGAAAAAATGTTCGATTGAAGCAAGAAATTACTAATAGTGCTACAAGTCAGCATAATTTAATATCATTTTTAACTAATGATGCACAAGTTTATAACAAAAATTATATTAGCCCTTACAATTATCGCTTTGTTGAAAAAGGTTTGCTTGTGCCACTTGGAGATTTTAGCGTAAAATCGCAGAGTGATAAAGTTAAATATCAAATTATTCGCGCCTTTGTTAATCCCGAGTATTCACGTTCTTATATTTTCACACTACTTGCTACAAGTAAGGATAATTCATTCGAACCTCAAGAAGTAACTGTAAAATTTGAGGTACCAAAGCGTGGTTATATCTTTGCAAAAAGCCTACAAGATTCACCGATAGCATATGAAATGAAAATTGATGGCTTAAAACGTCAAGATTTAACTCAAGTTACTGACAGTGTAAATCAAGATTTAGGTACTAAAATTACAACTGGTGGATTTTTAGATGATCGTAATATTTATTTAGCTTACCAAACTTATGTTTCAATTCATGCTGGAGAAGATATTTTAGTTGAAGCTCAAACTCCAGTTTTTGCTCCTTTTGATGGAAAAGTAATTTCATCTTACTATTTACCATCAGAAACTGTTGGTGCCGGAATTGGAACTCAAGTAATTATGGAAGTTAATAAAACTGATTTAGTTGGTAAACTTGATCAAAAAGTTTTAGACACAAAATTTCGTGATGTCAATAAAATTTATTTAGTTTTTATTCACCTAGATTACAACACCACTTTACAATTGTATGGCTCTTCGCTTGAAGCTGATTTCCGAAATCGTAGAACTAAAGTTTATTTCAATACAATCACTCCGCAAAATCCTAAACTTGTTAAAGCCGGTGATATTATTGGGTATGTCGGAGCTAAAGAAGTTAATGGCGGTTGAACACCACATGTGCACATGGAATTGTGAGATGGTAATCCAATACAACTATCTCAAAACGGATTCACTATTGATGGGAGGGGATCTAAAGGACAATTTTGAAGTCAAGAAGCAAGATCTAAATATTTAGAAAGTGGTAAATATGATCAATTTGAGCAAAATTCAGTTTTTGCTCTAAAAAACTTAGGTACATGAGGAAAACAACTTCCAGAAATTGAAAAATTTGATCCAGTAACCTTAGAAAAAGTTCGTAGCCCTCGGACACCAGGTCCAAAAAAATATTTACCATATTTATATAATTATGAAACAATTAATACTCGCTTTAAACCATTATGAGATCCCAATTACATTATTCAATTACGAGATAATAATTCTTTAAGCTTTTCTGTTTTAGACATTTTTGATTTTCTTGAAAAAAAATATAGAGTTTAGCAAGTTTTAATAAAATTAAATTAAAAATTAAAATTTCAAACTTATTATAGAAAGGAAATTCAAATATGAATTCCATTGAAGCGTTATCTACTTATTGAAGTAGCAAAGTTTTTGCCTCAGAATTTATTGGGGTGTTTGTATTAACTTTTGCCATTTGATTTGCTTCATATTTTTTTAAAAAATATTTTAATTCACAAGGGCGATTATTTTTACCAATTACTTTTGCTTTAGCATTGATTTTTGCTAATGTTTTCACCTGAGTTTTGGCAAAGTTTTATTCAAATACAGCAATTTATACATTCTTAAATCCAGCTAATGTTATTTTTCAAAGCCTAATCAAAGGAATTGGTAAAGATTTTACCGGCAACCCCCTTCTAAAAGGTGTGCCTTATATTATTGGGGCACAATTTTTAGCGGCAATTACTGCAAATTTCGCTTATATTGCGGCTGCTAAAATATTTACCTGAATTAGTGGTAGTGATAAAAATGTTAATAAAATCCAGGTTTTACCAGCTGATGTTTTACCTAGCTTAGAAAATGAATTAACGATTGGCAAACACGCTGTAAAAGAGGGGTTCTTTTTAATGATTATGTTCATAATCGGTCCTTTTATTGCGCATTTACCAATTGCATATCAAGCAAATGATTTTGACAAGTTTTTATTAACTGTAGTATTCATTTTTATATTATTAGCCTTATCAAGTCGTACTAATTGATTTATGTTTAATCTTGCTTTTTCAATTAGTAAATTAACTTTGCATTTAATTTATTGGCGTTACAATTTAGCACTATTTAAAAATTTCGCAATTTCAATAACATTATATGTAACACTACCAATTATTGTGTCGTTAATTTATTTAGCAATTGCAAAGCATTCTAATATTTACTTTATTTTATAACTAGAAAACTCATCATAAAACTCAAACCTAGCTAATTTAGTAGCTTTGAGTTTTTATTTTTTAATTAAATTTATTAGTTAATAAA
>NZ_JBSWZS010000005.1:0-88841 GCF_054170725.1 Mycoplasma pogonae
TTGATATTGGTTTTTAATTTAAATAATTTTTGATTGAATTTGAAAATTTATAATAATAAACAAGGATTTTTACATATAAATTACAATGTTTTTTTAGCAGTATAATTTAAAAATACCGCATCTAAATTCATTAAAAAATTAAGCTTTTAATTATTTATTAATGCATTGACCCTAAAAAGTTGAACTTTATTATTTTGCATATTTGAATGATTCCCGAATTCAACAGGGGTCATTTAATTTAATTGATATTCTTTCGTGATTATAGTATTTAATACATTTTTTAATTGCGGCTTCTAAATATTTAATGTCTTTAAATTCTTTTTTCATGCCTATAAAATCCTGGTCAGGCCGTTTTTTTGATATACATTATGATGATAATTATGCAAAATTTTTATTTAATAATTGATATATTGGTACAAAGGCAATTCTATAACTGCAATTGTTGATTTAAAAAATAATGTACAGGCTTTTTTGAGTAGCATCTAATATTACAACGGTGAATTATTTAAATCTTGATGTCATGACACCATACACGATAATTCCGATGATAGCAAACCATCTCAAAATATCAACAAAAACTTTTTTTGCTACTGATTAATTTTTTTATGAATCTTGTCCAAACGCAAATTAAATTCATCCAATATATTTAGACAATTAGAGTTTTGAAATTAGAAAAAGCACAATAAACTAATATTGTGCTTTTATTTTACTAATTCATTAAAGTTTATTTCTTCATTATAAAAATCAGCGTTTTCTAAATTATGATTGTGTGAAATATGAATTAATAAAATATCATTTTTATCTAAAAGATTTCTTTCAATTTTTGTTGAAGTTTTGCTATCGATGTTTGACAAAGCTTCATCTAATATAATGACTTTTTTATCATAGTAAAAGCATCAAGCTAATTTAACTCTTTGTTTTTCACCATGAGATAAATCATTATATTTTCTTTCAATATCAAAATTAATAAATGCTTTTTCAATAACATATTTTAGTTTGCTTTCTGAAATATTTTTTTCATAGAAAGTAATAACTTCTTTTATTGTTCCTTCAAAATCAACTATTTTATTATCAATTACAATTAAATCATTATAAATACTTTGCAAATCAATTGATTCAACTAGTAAATTATTAATTTTAATGAATCCTTCTGTGTAATTTTGTTCTTTTATAATAGATTTAATTACTGTGCTTTTACCAATTCCTGAATTCCCATATATTAAATATTTTTTATTTTTTTCAAATAATAAATTTACACTTTTAAAAAATAAATTTTTGTCTTTCTCATTAAATGCAAGGTTAAAGTTTTGAATGTTTATTTTATCTATTTGCGCAATTTTTTGTAATTTTTCATTAGTTGCATTTATTTTATATTTTTCGAAATTATTTTTCAATGGTTCTGAAACTTTTAATTCTTTAATTTCTTCAATCGCCGAACTAGAGTTAGATTTTAAATTATCTGTCATAGGTTGAAGTAATAATGCCAAAAATTTATTAACAGGATTAATCAAAGTTAAAAATATTGTGATTATGTATAAAAGTCTATCAGCAAGAGATTCTAATGAATTTTCTAAAAAGTTGTAAAGAATTCTCTTTTTTTGGAACATAAAATTAATCTTTTCAACTTCATAAAAATATTCTTTTAATTTGTTTTTAAAATTATCAACTTTATTATGAACATAAAAATATTTATATCCTTCTAGTGTATTTGCTATTGCAGATAAATTTTTGTTTTTAATATCAATTTTTGCTTGATTATTATTTTTATTTCTTTTAGTAAAAATCATAGGTATCAGAAAAGAAAAAATTAATGACACCAAAATCAAAAGTAAAGTTAATAACACTCAAGAAGAATAAAAAATTGCTTGAATTGTAATGAATATTGTTATCAATAGAAAACTTAATAAGCTAAAATAAATTGAATAAAAATTTTTAACATAATTGAAAAAATATAAATTAGCATTTTTTTCTAAATCATAAATATATTCGGAATGCCCAATTGAATTAAATTTCTTGGGATTGTATTCACCAATAATTTTGATAATTTCAATTTTTTTAAAAACAATAATTTTTGTAGCTTGTTTTTCTATAAAGATATTAACCAAAGGATAAAACATTCTATAAATGAATTCAAAAATTAATGAAAGTATTTGATAAAAAATAAAATTTTTAAGTCTATTTTCTTCATTGAAAAGCACTTTAAAAGCTTCGAATTGTAGATATATAGAAGCAACACTAAAAAATGTTATTAATGTCATTATGAAAAGAATAAATCAGGTTTGATATTTTTGTTGAAAAATAATTTTAATCATGATCAATCCTTAAAACATAATCAAATTTTTCTAAATCAGCACTACTAAAATGATGCGAAACTTCTATGTATAATTGAAATTGTAACATTAATTTATTACGTATTTTTTTAGATAAATTTGGTTGTAAATTACTATATGATTCATCTAAAATTATTATTTCTGTTTTAAATAATAATGCTCTAGCTAGTTTTAATCTTTGAATTTCACCTTGACTTAGATTGAGATTTTGGATTTGACCATCTAAATCTAAATAATCCATCCCTACAAAATTTAATAATTCTTTTATTTTTTTGATTTCAACTTTATCAAAAAGCGATAAATTATTTGCAACACTTGCTTTTAAATCAAAATTATTAGAATCTATGTATGTTATTTTTTTGCTTAAATATTTTGAACCTAATCTAGAACTATCTAAATCATTTCACTTAATTTTATATCTGGAATTAGTATTATAACCCATCATTTGTTCAATTAATGTTGTTTTACCGCTTCCTGATTTTCCTATTATCGCTACTTTGATGTTTGAATTTTTTGAAAAATTAAAAATATTATTAGATTTTGAATTAAAAATACTTAATTTTTTCAATGCAATATCACTAAAGTTATTTTCAATTACTTTAACTGGTTTAATATCAAAATCCACAATTGTGTTTCTTGCAATTTTAAAAGCGGGTATCGTTCTAAAAATGTTTATTACTAGTTTCATTCACAAAGCAATAACAATTAATAAAGTAATTAATATTTCTAAATTAATTCCAAATAAACCATAGTAAGCAAAAAAGCTTGCCAAAACTATTGGTAAAGAAGAAAAGAATACTAGAATAATTTGATTGTAAACATCTATTTTTTCAAATTTTATTTTTGCTTTTAACATTTTTTTGTGTCTGTTTACTATTTTAGAATACAAAATGTTACTTCATAAATTACTTTTGTTAAAACGATAAAAATAGTTATGGTTTTTAATTGATGTTTCAATTGTGTAGCGATTTTGTTCTTCCAATTTAATAACTTCTTCATCATAATAAGTTTGTTTTAATAAAGAAAAATAAAAAAACATAATCAATAAAAATGAAGTAAAAAGACATATTAAAGCAATTATTCAATTAAAGTAAAATAAAAATATGAAGATTCCTAAAAATCTAACCAAATCATCAATCATTATGTAAGTTGGTTCATAATAAAAATTTGATAATAGGCTTGATGATTCATAAATAGAATAAATGTATTCCTCAGTTGTATTTTTGTGAAATGTTTTTGGATCATTCATAGAAATTTTTTCAATTTGATAATTTTCTAATTTAACAATTGTTTTTCTTAAATGTTTTTTGTAAAAATAGATATAAAAATAGTTTAATGAAAAACTCATAATAGATAGTAACAAAGAAATAAAAGATGTAATAGCAATGTTTTTCATTGAATTATTTTCAAATACTGACTCAATAAATTTGAAAAAGAAAAACAATGAAAAAATAAAAAGTAAATTTTTTGTAATTGAAATTAATATGTTTAAAAAAAGGATTTTTTTATGTCCTTTAGTAAAAAAGCTTAATGCAAATTTCATTTTTCCTCATTTTTAAAATGTATAAATAATAGCTAAATTTTTAGCTATTTATAATTGATTAGATTAATTGTTTTGTAAATCAATTATTAAAAAATTAAATTAATTTGATTTTGCTTTTTAAATTGACATTTCTAGAGATTTTCCTTTAAAATTCATTATTCTAAATTAAGAAAAAATTTTAAAATCAAAAAATGAAAACCTATTAACTAAAAATATAAGAAAATAGAGGTTTATTACTTTTAAAAATTTATCTCAAATATATAATAATTATTTTTATTACTTAAATTGTATCTTTTTTTCAAAAAAAATAAATAAAATGCACTACACCAATAGTTATTAATAACTTTTTGGTTGCAGTACAAAAAAATATATTTATTTTTTTATTTGAAATTAAGCTTGATATTTTTCAGGATGTTTTTCCATCATTAGTTTAATGAAATCAGCCTTATGAACTTGGCCATAATCTTTCATTAATTGAACACATTCTTCATATTCTTTTAGTGCTCACTCAATTCCTTCAAAGCCTGAAACCTGTGTAATTCCTGGTCTTTTTCAGTTTTTGTAAGTTGAAAAGAATGTTTTGATACTCTCTAATCATTCTTGCGGTAAGTCATCTAAAGATTGAATATTTTCTAAACGGTAATCATCTTCGTGAACCGCAATTAATTTGGTATCTGTTTCACCATCATCTATCATTTTCATAGCTCCTACAATTCGAGCTTTTAATGCTGTGCCTGGTAAAAAAGTTTCAGGTGAATAAACCAAAACATCTAGTTCATCGCCATCTCAGTCTAGAGCTTCTTGTAAATATCCATAATTAGCAGGATATCTAAAGCCATCTCTTAAAATTCGGTCTACAAAAATTTTGCCTTGTGAACGATCATATTCATACTTAATATTTGAATCCTTGGAAATTTCAATATTTACATTTACAATTTTTTTCATAGTTCTATTTTATCATAAAGCAGCTTAAAAAAAGTGCTTCAAATCTTGAGACACTTACAAAGCAATTTTAGTGAATGAATTTATTAAAAAATTATTTTTTAATATCTTTACCGTATCTTTCTAAGATTTTTCCGGATAAAATTTGTGCCTTAGCACCAAAGATTGCTTGGGTTGATTGCCCTTTTTTAATGAAACCTTTTGAACCTAATTCAACTAAATTTTCTGAATTAACTTTTTCAGCATCCTTAACTTCAATTCGCAATCTAGTAGCACAAGCCGTTACGCTAGTAATGTTTTCAGGCCCTCCATAAGCAGCAATTAATTTTGCAATATCGTCATCTTCATTTTTTGGATTTTCATTGTTAACTATTGAGTTTTGAGTTTGAATTTTTTTCTGATAAATTTTTTTATTAATTAATTTAATTTCATTATCACCACGACCAGGTGTTTCTCAATTGAATTTTTTGATTGAAAAATAAAAAGCTAAAAATGAAATAATTCCAAAGCCAGCAGATAATGGCAATGCTACTCAAAATTTTGTACCTTTTTGAATTGGAATTGCCCCATAAATAATGTAATCAATAAATCCACGCGCAAAACCTACTCCTACATGTGTGCCTGATAACTTCATAAACATATATGCAAAACCTGAAAGTGGTACATAAAATAAATAATAAAATAGTGGGGCTATAAATAGGAATGAAAATTCTAATGGTTCAGTAATTCCGGTTAAAAAAGCCACAACCATCGAAGAACTAATAATAGCTGCTGCTTTTTTACGTTGTGGTTTTTTAGCAGCTAAAATCATCGCAAGCCCCAAAACTTGAACCGCCCCTAAATAAATCGGATAATCTTGTGTGTACTTGCCAGCATAAGCCCCACCATATTGAGTGATTCATTCAAAAATTGGTAAACTAGCTCCGGTTTTGTTAATTGGTAATTTGTTTAAATTAATTGCATTAATAAATTTTCAAATGTTTTGATCGCCATCGATTATAGTGATTGGGCTTTTGGCACTATCAACAAAACTATTAATAAATATCTGCATTTCTGGAGTATCTAAAACCCCTAATTCTTTGGCGCTTGCAACTACTTTCTCCACACTTAGCGTACCACCTAAATTAGTTTGAAAAGCAATAGCAATTACAATATGATGTAATCCCAACGGCATCATTGCTCTGGCAATAGTTCCATAAGCTAAACCATCAAAACCATAAGGTACATTTGAAGCCGCTTTACCTAAATAAGCAATTCCTAATCCCACTCAAGGTCAAAAAATTAAGAAAAGTAAACCTAATATAATTCCAAATGGAATTGCAATAATCGGTACTAAACGTATTCCTGAAAAAAATCCCAAATACTCAGGTAATTCAACTTCACTTCACCGATTCATAATAAAACTAGTTAATCCCCCGGATAAAATCCCTCCAAAAATAGATGTTTGTAAAACTGTAATTCCTAAATATTTCCCAATAATATATTTATTGTTTTTATTAGTATGAAAATATAAAATATTTTCAAACTTTCCATCTTGATAATTAATAAAAATTGCTTGAGTTGCTAAAAAGATTAAAAAAGTAATTAAAAATATGAATACAGCATGAATGTGGTTTTTATTTGTAAAAGAAATTGCAATTGAAGCTCCAAATAAAAGTGGTAAATTATCAAAAATAATTCCCGATAATTTAAAGAAATCAGCAACTTTTTGAGCAACCAAATTATCAGCACTTGTATTTGAACCAATTGCACCACCAATTCCTAACAACAATCCTGCAAAAGGTAAAATTGCAATTGGCAACATAAAAGCTTGCGATAGTTTTGTTAAAAAACTCCGTGATTTATTTTTAAAGTTAAAAAGCTTTATTTTTGACACACTTTTCAAAATTTTATTCATAATATTTAAATTATAATTTTGCCTAATAGATAAAGTTATTTTTTAAAGCATTTTTGAAATTTATTTTATTTTTATATAAAGCATTTTTGAAAATGAAATAAAAATACAGTAATTTAAATTACTGTATCAAAATTTATCCGATGTCTACTTTTCTATAACGGTAAAAAGCAATTGTATTAAAAGCGACTAACAAAATCAAAATAATAGTTAAGCTGATTCATAAATGATAATATGTTTGCTCCATTCCAACAACAGTAATGTTGTTTAATGGAATTAGCATATCAAAAGATAATTGCTTGATAACTCTTTTTTCTAAAGAACTAGATCAATTTTTAAAATTTAAATTGTTGATGTCTTTATCGATTACTAAAACATTATTTCCTTCAATTGCTAATTGAATAATTACATAAATAGCTCAGGATTCAACCATATTATTGATTAAATCTTTTTTTCTTTTTGAATCAAAATCATTATTTGTATTTATTTTTTTCCGAAATATTTCTCACTCTTCTTGTGTTAGTAATTTTGAAATTAAATCATTTGTGTAAAAGCTATTAATAATATTTTGAATTAAATTTTCATTTAAAATGACTTCTTTGCTTTGGTAATTTGGATCTTTTTTAAGATTCTCAATTAATGAATTTAGAGCTTTTTTAACTTCGCCAAATTTTAATTGTGAAATATTTAGATTTTTATTAGAATAAGAAAAAATGCTATTTTCTCACTTTAAGTTTGTGTTATATGGTAAATTTGAAAATATATTTAAATTTAAAATATTAATTAGATAGGGTTCTGAATTTTCGCTTGAATTAACTTTAACATTAACTTTTACAAATGAATCAAAAAAATCTTGTGGTATTTGATTTATTCTATAGTAATAAAGAAAATGACCATCAGACATAGAATTAATTGATGTTTTTTTTTCGTAAAAATATTCATTTTTAACTGATGTAAAAGGAAGTACTTCAGCAAAAAAATTAAAAATATTAAAATATCTAATAATGTTAATATTTCTATAAAAATTGGAAGTTTGATTTTCAGCATTAATTATTTTATCTATTGTTTTTTCATAATCCTCTAAATTTATATCAACATCAGAAGGAATTTTAAATCTTAGTTTTAAATTATCTACTTCACCTTTTTGTTTTAAAAGAGAATAAGAGTCCGCCAGTAAACTACCTAATGTTTTTGTTAATTCTTCTCGTTTTTGAAATGCTGCTTGTGAGCCATAACTTTGTAAAATTGGTGTAGATATAAGTGAAACACCAAAAATTATTCCAATTATAATACTTATTAAGTTGTGTTTTTTTGTAATTTTTGAAACTAGAAAAGTATCAATTAGAAAAAATAATCCAAAAAATAAAATTGATAAAAATAATGAAATTCCAAAGTAAATAAAACTTATATCAAAAATTTCTTTTGTTGAATTGTTTTTTAAAATTATAAGCAATGATAACAATAAAAATATAGTTGCTAACAAATTACCTATTAAATTTAAAATTAAAAAAGCTAATAATTTATTAAAATAAATTTTACTTCTACTTAAATTATTTGTATAGCTTAGAAGTTCAATCGAAGTTTGTGATGTAATCTTTCTTACTTGGTTGTAAAAATTTGTGTAATAAATTAAACTGTTAATAGCTAAAAATGCAGGTAACAAATAAAAAGAATAATTTTTATAAGCTTCATATGATTCCATCTTAAATGCAAAACTAAATATGATTGCACTAATTAAAATAATGATTGGCATAAAAAATAAAAAAATATAATTAATTCTTTTTTTATAATAAAGTTTTGTGATTCATAAAAAATATCTTTGCATAAAATACCTCTTGTTTTGTATATGTAAAAAATTAAAATTAGTGCATTTTTTTATCATCTTTTAAAACATATTTTGAATAAATATCTTTTAAATTCAATTCAAGTTTTTTAAACTCTTTGTAAAAAATATTATTTGTAGAAGATTTTTGTAAAAATTTTTTTAAGTGATTATCAGTTTCTAATGTAATAATAATTTTTTTATTTTTAAATTTAAAACTTATATTATTATTTTCCAAAAATTTTACCGTTTGTTCTATATCAATTGGATCAAATTCATATTTATTTTTCTTAGATTCAGAAAATTCATTAATATAGCCCGAAATTTCTAAACGCCCTTTTTCAATAATAGTTACTGAATCAGCATATTCACCAACTTCATTTAAAACGTGAGAAGAAATAAAAATAGTTTTACCTTCTTGTTGTAACTTTTTCAAAAAATTGAAAAAATCATAACGGGTTTGAGGATCTAAATTAGCTGCCGGTTCATCCATTACTAAAACATCAAAATCTTTTAATAATGCTTGGGCTAAAAGCACTTTCTTTTGTTCTCCGGAAGAAAAATTAAAAGGGTTTTTCTTCAATAAATGTTCAATTTCTAGTTTTTCAACTACCTCTTTAATTTTTGCTTCAGCTTCTTGTTTTTTCATGCCCAACATTGCACAAATTCCCTGAAAAAAATTTAAAACTGACATTTTTTGCGGAAAAATAGCAATTTCTGGAATATAAGCAATTTTTGCTAATGCTTTAGCATCGCGATTTGATTGACCATTAACTAAAATATTACCTTCAAATTTTTTATAAGCTCCAATAATAGCTTTAATTGTTGTTGTTTTGCCGGCACCATTTGATCCAACAAAAGCATGAAACTGCCCTTTTTTAATTTCAATGTTTAAATTATTAACTGTATAAGAGGCTTTTTTCTTATACTTTTTAGAAAAATTTTGTAACAAAATAACAACATTGTTGTTATTTGTGCTGCTTTTATTATTTTTTTATTAAGCATATTTATAAAAAATTAATTTCCTTGTTTAAAATTTAGCTTTAAAAAAATTTTATTTAGCTTAGATGTCATATCATCAGCAAAAGCAGGAGGTTTTCACCCTTCAAATATTATTTTATCAACATTTATTTCTATATCAGAACCTTGATCAATTTTTTTATTTACTTTTATTTTTAAAGTGTTATTTTCCGGATCAACAAATGCATAATTATCACTTAATGCCATACCATCCAAAACCTTATTGGTAACATAGGATACAGATGAATATATATTGCTACCGATATCTAGTGATTTTCTAGTAACATCAGCCATTTTAATAAATTTTGTAGCAGGAAATAATAAACTACCAAAGTCTAAAACATCTAAGATTGCACTAAATATGCTCGAAGCATCTCAATTGGATCAACGAAATTCTTCGGGTATCTCTAATCCGATTTTATGATTTCCTTCATCAAATTCATTGTTATTCATTTTAATTTTTATTTCTTCGAAAGTTAAATGAGCTGCACCTAATGGATTATTCAAAACCTTAATTTCCGGTATAAATTCTATAGATTCTAAAACTAAATTATTTTCATCATATTCGTTAAAACCAATTAATGTTTGAAGGTCTTTTCAAGGTATTTTAGCATTATATGTATAGTATGCCTCATCACTTGATCATCAGGTAATTCAACCAGTAATATGAACTATATCATCACTTCATCTTTTTTCAGGTATAAAGCTTTCATGAGGTTCTCCATAATGATCAACATAAAATGTTTTTTCAGCAGGTATTACAAATACTTTAGCTTTTAAACCTTTGTTGTTTAAAAAATCATAAATTATGTGATTTCTTTTGATTCAATTACCACTTAATGTTGTTAATCCGGTTACATTTTCATCTTTTTTAACATCATAATTTTTGGTTGTTTGAACAATTCTAGGGGTATTTAAATCATGATTTTTAGGTAAATCTAGTATTAATGGCATATTTATCCTCTTTCTTAATATTGATTAATTATTTTTAAAATTTAACTTAACAAAAATGTTACTTATTTTGGCTTCCATATAATCAGCAAAAGATTGGTTTTTTCATCCTTCAAATGTCATCTTTTTTATATTTATTTTAATGTTAGATCCTTTATTGACTTTTTCATTTAAATTGATTTCCGTAGATAAATCTTTTAAATTAAAAATTGTATAATCATAATTTACATTTGCTAAATCAAAAAGTTTTATAATTTTTTCAGCGTTTTTTACCCAAGTGCTATTTTTTTGAGCAAATGTTTCGCCTAAATTTGTTTTAAGAAATGAATTGTTATAAATTAAATTAACAAAACTCATTAAAAGCTCTTCTTTTTTTATTAAACTCTTTTTTTCTTCGAGACTCTTTTTTAAATCACTTTTTTTGATGAACTTAATTTCATCAGAAGAATCTAGTGACTCTATAAAAGCTTGAAATACGCCTGATCCTTTTCATTCTTGCCATTGGATATCACTAGGGACATTAAACTCTATCTTTCTATCATTTTTAGTAATTATTTTATTTTCATTTAATTCAATTTCTAAATCGTCAAATGTTAAAACTGCTTTATTAAGAGGGTTATTAATAACATTTATTTCAGGGATTAATTCTATAGATTCTAAAATTAATTTTTCACTATCAAAATTATTTAAACGCATAAATGTTTCAATATCTTTTCAAGATATTTCTATATTATGCTCGTAACTCACTTTTCCTGAACCACCTCATGATATTCATCCAGAAACTTGTACACTTTCATTTAAAACTTCTTGGGGTGGTACATAGCTTGTGAAAGGTCTATCATAAACATATCCCGGGTAATGAAATTGATAGCCTGGTATTATGTGTTTTATTGGTTTTATTCCTTTTTTATTAAATATTCCGTTAATAATATAATTATCATTAAGAAGATTACCTTCTAATGTAACACTAAAATTTTCAATTTCATCTTTTCTAACATCATAATATTTAGATGTTTGAACAATTTTAGAAACGCTTGAATTTTGATTTTGCATTAAATCTAGCGGTATAAACATAATTTAATCCATCCTTATTTACTTTTTTATATATAAAAAATTTATATACACTTATATTTTAGAATATAAAATTTAAAAAATATTTTTTTACACAAAATATAAACTTTTTTTTAAAAAATTTTTAAAAAATTATATTTATAAAAAAAAGTTCACTTACATTACTAAAAATTTACAATTTATTGTATAATTTCATTATTATTCATTTTATTAAAATAAAATAAGTATTTTTAATATTAAAAATTTATTAATAATTAAAGATAAATTAGCATTTTTAAATTAAGAAATAAAAATATAATAAATTTAAACCTTAGCAAAAAAGAAAACCTTAAAATAATTTAATTTCATTTCAATATCGAAGTAGGCGTGGATTGAACGTTTATTTTTTTTATTATAGCAAAGCATTTAAAATCATTAGAATGGTTAGATGCTTTAAAAATATACAAAAAAAGTTATAAATTTTTGCATATATTTTAAATAACACTAAAATAGTTTTGATATAAAAAATAGCAAATAAAGACAAAAAAATTTTAAAAAATATTTTGATTTTAAATAGAAAAAGTGTATTAAGTATCGAGAAATAATTGCAAACGCTTTTTTTAAAAAAAAATATTTATATTTGTAAAAAATTATTTGCAATTAATAAAAAATAAGTATAAATTAAAATAAGTTATTGTATTTTAAGTAGAAAAAAATTATAAATTAATAATGTTTTGTAAAAGTCAACAAAAAATAAAAGAAATGGTAAATATATAAATGAAAAAATTTATGATTTATTTAAACGATTATATTATTATATTAAAAATAAAAATATCGTTATACTAGATGTTCATATATTGCTGGATCTAAATATGTGAATAAAAATTCTGTTTATTTATCAATTGAAATTAATCATAAAATAAAAAACTTAAAAATTAAGTTAAATGAATAATACAAAATTTATTTTAAATTATAATAATAAAATTATTTTTTTATAAATGATCTAATTGTTATTTAGATCATGGAATATAATATTTATTTTTGAATTTGTTGATAGGAAAAAAAGTAAAAATATTAAATTTAAATGTTTAGAATTGTTAACTCACTAAATAATTGTGTGGTGCAGTGCCCCCCAAAAGTTGGACTAAACTAGGACAAAAAAGTGAACCTTTTAAATGTTGTAGGCCTCTCAGGAATCCTGAGGGGTTTTTCAATTTAAAATTGATTGAATGCGTTCATTGTTATATCAATTAATATATTTTTGAATTTCATGCTTTAATTCTTTAAAAGAAATTTTGTAAATATCAATAAATTTAATCATTCAGATTTTATACAAGAAAAAAAATATTCAACTTCTCGATTGTCTAATGAATTACCAATTCTTGACATTGATAATTTTGCATTTTTACTTCTAGCCATTTCTTGAAAAGCAAATGAAGAATATTGAAATCCATGATCTGAGTGAATGATTCATTCATTTGTAAAATAATTAATTTTTTTGTGGTGTTCTAAAATAAATTCAGTATTATTAATTTCATTTAAATTTCAAGAAAGAATTTTTTTAGTTTTGTGATGAATTGCTACCGATAAATAAACATGATTTATATTTATATCTCTAGGTGCTTGAACATAAGTAACATCTGTTTCAACAATATTTTTGTTTGCAGTATCGTGATAATCACGTTCTACCAAATTAAAAATTTTTATATTAGTATTTTTAATTTCTCTAGCTTTTGTTTTTTGTCTAATTTTGCAAAATAAACTTAATTGCTGCATTTTTTTACCTAAAGTACAATAATTTATTTCAATTTGATAATTATTTTTAATGTAAGCGGGCAATTTTTATCTGCCATAAGCTCCTTTATTTTTATGAAAAGATTCAAAAGTGATTCCTTGATTTTTGACTTATTTTTGCTTAGTGTTACTTTTTTTAATTTCACATCCTAAATTTAGATAATTGAAAAAAATTTAATTTTTCTAATTTGTCTGATATTTAATGATTGAGATTCTTTGTTTTTATGTTTTTTAAATTTTTCATTAGTTATTTCATCATATCTTTTAAAAATTTCAAATTTTTTCAATCCTCTAATTTGTTGTAAATTCTCACTAAAGCTTCATGTGTATTGGGTTTTGGTTTTTTATCTACAATCTTATTTTTTTGATATTTTCTTATTTTAGATTGCAATATTTCCATATCATTAGAAATTTTAAACTTATAATATTTTTTGAAAACTTTTTTGTTTCTTAGGTATCTTTTTTGTTGAATTTATTAAAATATCATTTTAAAAAAATAGAAAAAGATCTAAATTTTCTCATACATTTCAAAAGACTCTAATCATTCTTCTGATTTTAATTGTCTTTCTATAATAAAAAAATGAACCTCCAAGTTTCGCCCGCCCCAATATTGGGGTGGGTTTAATCTTTTGTGGTTCACTTTTTTTGTCCTAGTTTAGTCAGTGCAGTGTGAATATTTTTTATTTTAAATTTTATTAAGTTAATTTTTTTAAAAAAAATGTAAAATTTTATAAGGTAAGGTTAATACAAAATGACTATTTTATTTATATTTTTAGCTTTTTTAGAAATATTTTTTATAATGTTTGCTTTTAAACAAATAAATATTTTAAAAGGGCAATTAAAGAAAAATATTTATTTAAGTACAACTTATTTTGTTCTTTTGAATAATTTTCCAAAAATATATGGTTTTTCCTTAATTAATATCACAATATTACTAGCTTCTATTTTAAATTATTTTTTTAACAAAAAAATCGATATTTTTAATAGGTTATGACAAAAAATAATTTTCATTGTTACGCTGGTCATTTTTATTTTAATAAGTATTATTTCTTTTTTACAAATTCTGACATTTCTTTCTTTAAAAAAAGAATTTCTAAAAAATAAATCTAAAATATACTATATTAGTTTCGAAACAATTATGGATTTTGATACTAATAAATATGATTATAATTTTAAAAATTTAACTTATTTAACAATGTTCAAAAGAAATAAAAAATTTATAAAAATTATAGAATTCATTGATAAAAACCCAAAATTTGCTCCTCAAAGTAAATATTTTTTATGGTCAGCTAGATTATTAATTAATGTTCCTAATTTAAAATTAAATTTTTCTTTTGAAAATGATATTGATAAAATACTTTGAACTTATAAAAGTTTTTTAAATGAAATTTTTGAAAGAAATATTTTTAGTAAAAAAGATTTTTATGAAGATTTTATAATTACTTTTTATGATAATAAAATTTAAAATGAAAAAATGCACTCCTTATTAGGAAATTAGGAGTGCATTTAACTTTTAGATTTAAAAAATTATTTAATTTTTTTTAATAAATCATCAATATTCAAATCATCTAATGCTTTAATTTTTTCTTCAACTTCTTCAAATTTTTGATTAATAACATTATCTGATAAATCCATGATTTCAGCTTCTTCTTGTTTCTCCACTACTTGTCAATCATCAGAATCAACATCAATTGTGAAAATTTCATTTAAAAAAATTTTATTTGTATTAGTGATTTTAACTTTTGAAAAATTATCTTCCAGTTTGCTATAGGCAATGTTTTTAACTTCTACTTCGCCTAAAAGTTGATTATTGTTGTAGCAATAAATAACATCGGTTTTATTAATTTTTGCAAATAAACTTACAGTTAATGGGTGCGCCTTGTTAATTGGGTAAATATTTTTTCCTTGAGTTCCTTTTGAACTATAAGGTATATGTTCTAAATTCATTTTTTTAAATTTAGCCAAATCAGTACCTAAAAGTAAAACATCTTGTTTTGAACCTAAAACTAAATGCTGCACGACATCATCTCCCGCTAGACTAACAGCTTTAGCACCAGAGGAATTACTTCCATAAATTGGAATTTCTAATTCACTATAACGTAATGCTTTGCCTTTTTGAGTTAGAATAACTATGTCTTTGTAACCATTCGATACTTTTACTGCCGCTAATTTATCATCATTTTTTAATTTAATAGCAGTTAGTGTTTTCGAAGTTCTTGTTGTTTCAAAATTATCTAGTTTGACACGTTTAGCTAAACCTTTTGCAGTAACCAAAGTTACATAAGCATTAATATCAAAATTATTAACAGCTATAACATCCACAATTTGAGCATTTGGCATAAGTGGTGTAAAGTCGTTAATATGAATACCCATATCTTTTCATTTTGTTTCAGGGATTTTATGTACATTAATTAAAGAATAAGTCCCACTTGAATTAAAAACTAATAATTTTGTTAAGGTAGATAAAGGTTGTAAAGTAATTAAACGATCTTGTTCTTTTAAGCCATAAGTGTTTAATTCATTAGAATCAAATACTTTAGGACTAAAACGTTTAATATAACCATCCTGTGAAATTCCAATATAAACTGTTTCATTTTTAATTAAATCCTCAGCATCAATAGAAATTTTCTTGTCTTGATCAATAATTTGGGTTTTTCTTTCTTCGCCATATTCTTTTTGAATTGTTTTTAAAATTTCAACTAAATAATCATTAAAAGCAGTTTCTGAATTAAGCAAAAATTTATTTTTAGTAATTTTTTCACTTAAGTCATTAGCTTCATTAATATACATTTCTTGATCAACTCGTGATAGACGATATAGGCGCAATTCAGCAATTGCTACAGCTTGTACGTGAGTAAAATTAAATTGTTTTTCTAGTTCTTCAACAACTCCTTTTTTAGAATTGTCACTATTACGAATTACAGCAATTACTTGATCGGTAATTTCAGCAACACGAATTAACCCTTCAACAATTTCTAATTTATTTTCTCATTTAGCTAAATCATAAATTAATTCATTTTTTTTAACTTGCTTAATATGATTAATATAAGCGGTTAATAAATTATCAAGCGTCATTAATTTTGGAGCATAGTCTTGAATTGCAATAACATTGTAAGAATAATAAACTTGTAAATCGGTTTTTTGTAATAAATAATTAACAACTAATTCCGAGTTAGCATCTGCTTCTAATTCAATTGAAATTAATAAACCTTCCCTACTAGATTGATCAATAACTTCTTTAATTCCAGGAACTTTTTTCTCAAAAGCAATTTCCGCAATGTCACGCACTAATTTTGCTTTGATGACACCATAAGGAATTTCAGTAATTTCAATTGATGTTTTATTTTTGGTAATTTTTATTTCATATTTACTCGCAAGTGTAATTCGCCCATTTCCACTTTGAAAAGCGTCATCGATACCTTTAGTTCCATAAATAATTCCTCCAGTTGGGAAATCGGGACCTAAAATCATTTTTTGTAATTTCGATAAAGAAATTTCTGGAGTTTTAATTTTTGCAATTGCTCCATCCAAAATTTCTTTTAAATTATGCGGTGGAATTTCTGTAGCAAATCCTGAAGCAATTCCTCTTGAACCATTTAGTAATAAATTAGGAATTAGCGCCGGTAAAACAGTTGGCTCTTTTTCTGAATCATCAAAATTGGGCGCAAAAGTAATTAAGTTTTTATCAATCCCTTCTAGCATCAAATTTGAAATTTTTTCTAACCGAACTTCAGTATAACGCATTGCAGCAGCAGGGTCATCATCGATTGACCCTTTGTTCCCGTGCATGTTGATAAGCGGGACATTCATCTTTCATTCTTGAGCCATCCGCACCATCGACTCATAAATAGAACTATCACCATGAGGGTGATACTTACCAATTACATCTCCAACTACACGAGCAGATTTTTTAAAAGGTTTATCAGCTTTTAATCCCAATTCTCACATTGAATATAAAATTCGACGTTGTACTGGTTTTAAGCCATCACGAGCATCAGGTAAAGCTCTTTGCTGAATGATGTATTTTGAATATCGACCAAAACGGTCAGCCATAATTGTATCTAATGATTTTAATAAAAATTTAGAATGATCTTGGGCCACAAATTTCCTTTCTAATCAACAATTTTTTGAATTTCAAAATCATCTTCCATAGTAAATTCAATGTTTTTAATGATTCAGTCACGTCGTGGTTCAACTTTATCACCCATCAATGTTGATACCCGACGTTCTACAATTGCTGCATCTTCAATTTCAACTTTAATTAAAATACGTTTTTGGGGATCCATTGTTGTTTCTCATAATTGTTCAGCACGCATTTCGCCTAATCCCTTGTAACGTTGAATTTCATAGCCAGGGTGTTGAGCTAAAAGGTTTTTTAGTTCTTCTTCAGTTCAACAATAATGAACTTCTTCTTTATTGTTTTTTAAACGTTTACTAACTTTAAATAATGGCGGCTGAGCAATATAAACCATTCCATTTTCAATTAAAGGTCGCATGTAACGATATAAAAATGTTAATAACAAAATTTGGATGTGAGCTCCATCGGTGTCAGCATCAGTCATGATAACAATTTTATGATAATTAACATGTTTAATATTAAAATCGTTGCCCACTCCAGCTCCAATTGTATTAATGATTGCTGAAATTTCTTCATTTTTTAAAATATCTAATAGTCGTGTTTTTTCAGTATTAACAACTTTTCCACGTAACGGTAAAATTGCTTGAGTTTTTCGATCTCGCCCTAACTTAGCAGACCCCCCGGCTGACTCTCCCTCAACTAAAAATAATTCTTTTTCTTCAGGTTTTTTGCTTTGTGCTGGAGTTAATTTACCTGAAAGAATTTTTTTATTATTTAAAACATTTTTAGCTTGACGGGTTTCAGCACGAGCTAATTTAGCAGCATTTCTAGCATCGAAAGAACGTTTAATTTTAGCCATAATTTTATCAGCTTCTGCTTTATTTTCAATTAATCAAAAACGTAAATTTTTGATTAGCATTTCTTCAACAGCACCTTTGGCTTCTGGTGTTCCTAACTTATCTTTAGTTTGTCCGACAAATTCTAAAATTGATTCTGGAATTTTTAAAGAAATGATTAAAGTTAAACCCTCGCGAATGTCACTACCATCAAATAAGGTTTTATTTTTTAAAAAACCTTTTTCTTGAGCATAATCATTGAAGACTTTTGTGAAAGCAGTTTTAGCAGCAGTTTCGTGTACACCACCATCGCGAGTTTTAACATTATTAACAAAAGATAAAATTGTTTCTGAATAAGAATCGGTATATTGAAATCCTGTTGTAATTTCAATTCGTCCAATAGTTTCTTCAAAAGTTACAACATTTTTTTGAACAACATTTTTATTGTCATTAATGAAGTTAATAAAAGCTTCAATTCCATTTTCATAATAAAAAATATCTTTTAAATTTTGAATTTCATCTTTGACAACAATTTTTAATCCATTAATTAAAAAAGATGATTCTCGTAATCTTTCTGCAATAATTTCATATGATAATTTTGATTTTTTAAATAAATCATAATCAGGTCAAAATTGTACTGAAGTTCCTTTTTTAGCAACATTGCGTATTTCTGTAGTGCGTTGCACAATTTTTTCACCATTAAAAATGGTTTCATACTCTTTATTATTTTTATAAACTTTAACAACTAATTTAGTTGAAAGAGCATTAACTACAGAGGAACCAACTCCGTGTAAACCTCCAGAAGTTTTATATGCTCCTTCTTCAAATTTTCCACCAGCATGTAATTCAGTAAAAACTAATTCCACACCAGTTTTACCACTACCATGTTTATCAATTGGAATTCCTCGCCCATTATCTTCGACAACAACAGATCCATCAGCTTTTAAGGTTACTTCAATATGATTTGCATAACCTGCTAGAGCCTCATCGATAGCATTATCAACAATTTCTCAAACCAAGTGATGTAAACCGTTAGCATCAGTTGAACCAATGTACATTCCAGGTCTTTTTCGAACTGCTTCTAATCCTTTTAAAACTTTTAAATTGCTTGCATTATATTGATTCATTGTTAATTAATTATAAAGAAAAAAATTCTATTTTGTTTTTTAAAATTTTTCTTTTTAAATTTGATTTTAAGAAAGAAAATTTTGGAGATTTTTATTTTTATATTATAATATTTTTTGCTCTACTCACTTTTACAAAAATAGGGGTGTAGTTCAATGGTAGAACAACGGGCTTCAACCCCGTGTGTTATGGGTTCGAGTCCTGTCACCCCTGCCATTTTTTTTATAACTTTTTTTATAAAAAAATAAAATATACTGTATTTAAAATCTTAAAAAATGGGAATTTTTTTCCTATTTTTTTATTTTCAAGAATTAATTTGTTTCATCGGTGATGACAAAAATTAAAATATTAATGTTAAATTTTTCAAAAAACAAAGCTATCACTGTTTCTTAAAAAACTCAAAATAAAAATTATTTTAGTTTTTTCTAAAAGTTATGAATAATTTATGTTTATTTTAAAACACGTTGAAAAAATTGTAATGCATTAATAATTTGTATTTTTTTAGAAAATCTTTTAAATGAAATGGTTAATAGGATAAAGTTTAAAAATTTAGAAATACTTCTAACTATAAAACAAATCTTAACTTTTAGTTTCCCCCTATGGGAATTTGGTTGTTGTATCATTTTATAAATGTAAATTTTTATTTTAATTTTAAAACTATAGCGGAATTATATTTTAAAATTCAGAAAATTTATGAAAAGCAATTAGTTGATAAATTAAAAATTAATGATAACTAAAATACTAAATTTTAATTATTGATTTGAGTAATTTTTTGATTTTTGTTGCATATTTTCTGAATGAGGCAACTGCTGAGGTAACGCACTAATATTTAAATTTTGAGTTGTAAGTGCAATAACAGTTCCAAATGGAAGAAAAAAGCTCAAAATAAACATCGTTCTAATTTTTTCTAAGCATAATGAGCTTTTTGTGTCATTAGTAAAGTAGACCTGCAAATCTCTTGCCATAAAAATAATTTGAAGCTTTGCAATAAATCTGATTATTGAAAAAATTAATGATACTAATTTAAAAAAACAGCAATAAAAATCAATGAAAAGAAAGCTGTTGGGTTTTTCACTTGCCCTGCATAATAGCTAATGTTTCCATCTAGATCATAATAGACATCATTTATAGTAGAAGCAAAAATTATAAAAGCAATCACAAATAGTAGAAAAACTAATGAATCAAATATTCATACAAAATAAGTCATTTTTTTTACTTTAAAAAAATTTGATTTTAACAATTGGTATGTATGAATGTAATTGTTATGCATCTCAACTCCTTGATATTGTTCTTATTAAATTATAACTAAATATGAATTGAAAATTTTAAAATTAAGTAATTCTAAATCCTTTAAAAAATAAAGAAAAATTACACCAATGTGTAATTTCTTGACTATTTATTTGTGATGCTTATTTTGAAAATAATTTCTTTATTAAGATTTTATTCTTTTAAATTTAAAATCAGGTTTCCCTTTTAGTAATCATCAGTAAATAATCGGTAACATCATACTTCCAGAAATAAAGTTACCAATAGCTGCTGGAATTAAATTGAATATAACCGATTTAACAATTCAACTAAAGCTTAGGCCATCGTGTAAGCTTACTTTTAAATCTAGCAATTGATAGTAGCTAATCTTATTTTCACTCACTGCATTAGCAACATCACTTCATAACGCCGCATTCATAGTGATATCACCATGTAAAATTGCAAATCAAAACAAAATCATGTTAGCAACAACGTGGTGGAAACCAGAAATAGTAAAACATCAAATTAAAATAAAAACAATTAAAACTTTGGCAGTTACTGCTTCACCTAATGATGAAACTGACCACACAGTACCAGCTACAAGAATATTGCATAAAATCCCTGAAAATAACACTAAATATAAACTACTTGCTCCTAATCATACTTTTTTAGAAACTAAATAAGCAACTACCATTAATTCATTTTGCCCAAAAATTCCTGAAGCTCGTAAGACTACTGCTGAAAAAATTGCTCCAGCTAAATTGCCTAATAAAGTTAGTGATAATAACTTAAATACTTGCGAGTATTTAGCCTTACCATCAAAAACCGACATGACTGATAAACAGTCAGAAGTAAATAATGATCCACCTACAAAGATGATCAATAAAAGCCCCATCGGAAAAACTAAAGCTGCAATAAATCATCCTTTTGGGTCAACATGAAAAACGCCATAATTATCGACGTGACTAAAAAATGCCACTGATTGAATATAAATGATATAGGCAATGGCAACAAAGAAAGAAGCCATAAACCCAAATCAAAATGTTTTTACGTTACTATTTTTTATTTTGCTGTTGGCATAAGCCACAACATGTTCGAAGTTTTTTTTAAAACGCGCCATTTTATTTCCATTTCTTTAAATGTTTAAAATTAAGTTAAAAAAAATAACAAAAACTTTTAAATTTTCAAAGATAAAAGTTTTTGTAAATATTTTAATATTATTTGTTGTAGTACTCAACAATTAATGATTCGTTAATATCTTTAGCAATTTCATTTCTCTCAGGTAATCTTTTGAAAGTTGCTACAAAGTCTTTAACTTCAACTCATTCAGCAGGTTTTTTAGTTGCTAAAGCATCAATAATTTGTTGATTTTTTCTCGATTTTTCTTTTAGTGTAATCACTTGACCTTCAGTAACAAGCATTGAAGGAATGTTAGCTTTTTTACCATCTAATGTAAAGTGTCCGTGATTTACTAATTGTCTTGCTTGTCTTCTTGTTAAAGCAAAACCAGCTCTATAAACAACGTTGTCTAGTCTTTGTTCTAACATTTGTAAAAAGTTAGTTCCAGATAATCCTTTACGTTTTGATGATTTAAAAAATGTGTTTCTAAATTGTTTTTCATTTAGCCCGTACATGTAACGAACTTTTTGTTTTTCATATAGGTGTAATTTGTAATCAGAAGGTTTAGATTTTTTTTGCCCGTGTTGTCCAGGAGCATATTCTCTAGCTTTTCCTTTAACAAATTCTTTCCCTGTTTCTAAAATTGAAAACCCAAGTCTTCTTGATCTTTTGAAGGTAGAACCTCTAAATCTCGCCATTTGATATCTCACTTTCTGCAATTATACAGTTGAGATCATTAATTCTTTTTAGGTTTTTTAAATTCAATAATTTCGACGTTCTAGCAAGTCTACTTTTAAATCTCAACAAATTTAAAAAAATACTAAAAATATTAATGCGCTAGTATAAATGCTTTTAAATTGTACTCTTTTATTGATTTTTACAAAATAAAAACTACAGCAAAATAATTTTGCTGTAGCATATAACATACTTTTCATTTAAAGACTTGTAAGTTTAGCTTTTACTAAAGCTGAAAAATGACGCAATTGTTTGACTGCAGTTAAGTTAAGTGTAAAGGCACTCAAACTAGTAGTAAAATAAAAAATTAGCATAGTAGTTGTAAGGTAATGTAAATCACCTAAAAATAACTGCATTTCAGCATTAGTATTTTCGTAGTTAAAATTAAGCAAAATATAATAAAAAGGTAAAAAAGTTTTTTGTAAGAAAAAATCATTAGGGATTTCAATTAAATAATTTGCTTTATAAAAATACACAAAAATAGTGTTAATACTATAAAAACTAAACATAGCTAAAAAAATAAAAATGAAAATCACAATTCCTGTTTTAAAGCCCAATAATAAATTATTCAAAAACAAAAAAATATTAGTTAAAAAGAAAAGTAATAACAAACCATATAAATAAAAAATTAAAAATGCTATAAAAGTTAGTTGATTAATAATAATTGCAAATGCTATTAATCAATTAATAAATAAAGTAATACTTGCAAGTCCGAAAATAAACCAAAATTTAGCTCATTCAATTCAAAATAATGATTTAAAATTTTGATTGTAAATTATTCACTTTCTTAAATATAAAAAACTAAATAAATAATTTTTAAATAATGGTCCAAAAATAAAAATTACAATTAATGAAGGTGTAAATATTAGTCCTAAAGGAGTAGCCAAAACGTGTAAAGCATCATTTTTTGGTACATCAAAAATATGCACAATATAAATCAAAATTTGTGATAAAACAATTGCAAAAAATCAAATAAGAAAATTGGTTTTGTGTTTGAAAAAATCTAAATGAAATTTAAATATTAATTTAAAAATAATTATGCTTCTTTCTTAAAATTATTTTTAATTTTAGTAATTGCTGCTTTATCAAAAACACTAGATTTTTCTCAAACATTCATAATTTTGCCCTCGTTAATTAAGATAATTTTTTGACAAGTATTTTCCATTTCTTCCAACTTATGTGATGCAATTAAAAGTGTTATCTCATTTTCAAAAATATAATTTTGGATAATTTTTTTGATTAACTGAGATGTGGGGTAATCAATATGATTACTGTATTCATCTAAAATTAAAATTTTTGGTTCTGTTATTAAAACTTGAAAAAATTTTAATTTTTGTTTTTCACCACCGGAAAGCTGGAAAAGTCTACTATCTATAATGTCATCAATATTTAGCACTTCATACAAGTAATTAAAAAATTCTAAATTTTCAGTATTTTTTTTAATTTTATTAATCAATGTTTTTACTTTAAAGTTAATTAGAAATTTATTTTCTTGTGTCAAATAATTAATTTGTTGATTTTCAAAAATTGCTTCATCTGTATAAATACTCCCTGAAGATGGAAGAAAAACTTTTGTTATTAAATTTAAAAGTGTTGATTTTCCGGCTCCATTTTCTCCGATTAAACAAATTTTATCTTTTTGATAAATTATTAAATTAATATTATCAATAATATTTTTAGTTTTTATTTTTTTAGTTACATTCTTTAAATCAAATAAAATTTTCATTTTTACCTTTAAATTTTGTTAAGAATTTCAATAAACTGTTTTTCGGAAAAATTTTTAGTATTCCAAGTATGCTCAATTTTTTTGTTTTTAATTAAAAAAATTTTATCAACGAAATTTATCATTTCAGTAACTTTATGAGAAGCTATTAAAATTGTTGTGCCATATTGATTTACTAGTTTCAATAAAAATTGTTTAATATTTTTTATTGATTCATCATCTAGGTTATTACTATATTCATCAAGAATTAAAATTTTTGGGAAGTTGGCAATAACTTGTAATAAAGCAAATTTTTGTTTTTCACCACCAGATAAAAATCTAACTTGGGTTTTTAAATTTTTGGGGTTTACTAATATTTTTTTCATTTCTTCAAAAAAAGCTTTTTTAATTTCATCTTTTTTAAGTGAATATTCAATCAAGCTTAAAATTTTGTTAACACTTAAAACTTCTTCAGTGTTTTCTTCTTGATTAAAAAAAGCAATTTTTATTTTTGGATTAGAAAATTTTATTTCTCCAAAATTTTTACTTGTTTGATTCAATAAAATATTAAATAATGTTGTTTTACCAGAACCGTTTTTACCAATAAAACAAATGACTTCATTTTCATCAACCACAAACTCTAAATTTTCAAATATTTTTTTACTACCAAAAGTTTTAGATAACATTTTAACTTCTAATATTTTTTGCATATTTATTCCCTTTTTTAAATTTTAAACCATCGTTTTTAAAATGTATTAAAGTTAAAAATCTAAAATTATTATTTTAATATTAAGAATCTTAAATAAGTTTAAAAAATAATTGAAATTTAGTTTCTTATAATTTTTAAGTTAAAAATCAAATGCCTAATATTTTTAAAAATTATTTTAGATTTAATTTAAGATTAAAATGGATAAAATTTTTAAATTTTATTAAATTTTTTTGAGAAACCACTATGAACAAACTTATTAATAAAATATTTAAAATAAAAGAAACGATAAATCAGTAAAAAAATCAATAATGTAAACCAAACTGAGGAAATAAATTACTGTTTTTTATATTTTCTATATTTAATAAATCATTAAAACCAAACCCAAATGGGGCAAAATCCATTATTATAAAATAAGAACCAAATGGTGTAAAAATCATGATATTTTTAATAAAATTCATAATATTTAAGCTTGTTCTAGAAAAAATGTCGGTTGAGACAACTGAAAAATCAGTAGATAGCGTTTGTCCTAAAAAACCAAAAATAAAAATAGTTAGAATGAGATATAAAAATACAATAATTTTAAATAGCCATTTTCTTTTTATAGGAAGAAGTGATAAATAACAACCTACAAAAACTGAAGCAATTAATAAATGTAAATCAGCAGAAAAAAGCATTGTAAAATTTGTTTCAATTAAAATATTTTTATTATTAGTGATTCTTAAATATGTTTTTTCATAAATGATGAAAATAATGTTTTTTATTAAGATAATGAAAAATAAAATTAAAATAAAATATAAAATTATAATTAGTTTAGATTTGAAAAAGCCTTCATTTTTAAAATAATTTTTATAAAATGTGTTGCTAAATATATTTTTTAATAAAATCGGAAGCATAAAGATACCAATAATAAATATTCCAAAAGAAAAAAAATTATAAATTGTTCTTTTGGATGTATTTAAATAATTGTAAGAAAAATCCTTCTCTTCTTGAATTTTAGAATAAAGTTTTGCAGAAATTATTATTAAAGCTAAAAATAAAATAGCTCAAAATATAAATACTAAAAAAAGTATTTTCCAATATTTTTTAATATAAAAATTTAATATTTTTATATGAATCATTTTATGTTCCTAATTCTAAAATAACGTATAAATTAGACATTTAAGCAGTTGTGTGATCTCAAAGATATCCATAGTAAATACAATTTCGGATACTTCAATTATTAAATTTTCCTTTTTCCATTTTAGTATTAACATTTATTTATATTTTATTTTTTTCATTACTTGAGAATAAGCGATTATCTTCTTTTTTATTAATAATTTTTAATACTTGTTAACTAAATATTTTTGAAATTTCAGTATACAATTTTGTTTGTTTTTTAAGTGGCATGAAACCTTTTATATTAGATAAATATCAAAATGTAGAAAGTGAATAATCTAAAATATCAAAAAATGTTCAATTTGAATAACTAAATTCCGGATCTATATAAATATTTTGTTTTCTACCATTTGTAATTTCTCCATTTATTTTTATTATTGCATGATTTAAGGGGTCAATTAATTTTAATTCAGAAATTAAAATAATTTTTTTAGTCTACAATAATTTAAATCAATATAATTTTAATTTAGTCAACTTTTTAAATCTTTTCAAGGAATAGTTACATTTTTTTATATTTTGCACTAACGCTTCCACCATTACCTAATAAAAATCCACTTATTTCTACTTTTGTATAGCTATACTGTAATCCTTCTGGAATATATTCAGTAATTGGAATGTCACCAGGATAAGTATAAATTGACTTTTATTGAGCGGGGATTAGTGCAAAATGTTTTTTTAAACCATTGTTTTTTAAAAAAATCTACAATTAAAAAATATCTTTTAATTCAATTGTCATTATTGGTTTTTCAACCAGTAACATCATTATCATAATAAGGATTATATTCACGCTTTTGAACAACCTTAATTTCTTGAAATTGTGATTCATTTTTTAATGTTAAATCTAACATTTTTTTCTCCTTTAAAATTAATTTTTAATATTCAAAAATATTGATATTGTTTGTTTTAAAAAATAATTTGTTAGTTAATATATAAACAACTAACTAAATAAATTATAAAATTTTGAGTAAATAAATTTAAAATAATGCACTTTTATAAATTTTATTTCATTTTTAAATAAAAAAAATTTGTTTATGAAATAATTTTCAACATCAATAAGCCAAAATGTAAATTTTATGCTAAAAATAAGTTAAAAAAAATAGTTTTAAATTAACTATTGAAAAATATACTAAATATTGCAATCACAAAAAATATTAAATAAAATGACCCCCCTTTGAATTTAGGGATCATTCAAAAACTTAAAATATTAAGTACAACTTTTGGGTTGGATACCATATTATCTAAAATAAATTAATAAATTTTTGTTTTTTATAAGAATTAATGTTTAAATTTAATTTTTCAAACATTAAAATTGTTTTTTCAATTAATTATTTTTTCTTTAGATACAAAAATAAAACAAATTATTAAAATTAAATTAATTATTAAATAAATAATAATTCAATAAAACATCCATTCATAAATATCCATTTTAGGACTTATTTCATTTTGATTTTTGTTTAATAAATCACTTAAACTAAAAGAAAATTTTCAAAGACTTATAGTTAAAAAATAAGGGCCAAAAGGTACGAAAATCATAATATATTTAACTATTTGCAATATATTTAAACTGGTTTGAGATAAAAAATCTGTAGAATTATTGAAAAAATTTATAATAAGAACATGTCCAAAAATACCGAATACCAAGCATGTTATAAGAAAATAAAATGTTATAAAAGCAAAAAATATTTTTTTATTTTTTATATGAATAATTGATAAATATGATCCGACAAGCATTGCTGAAAAAAGTAAAATAAAATTAGAAAAAATTATTTCGCTTCAACTAGCTTCTAAAAAATTGGTGTCAAAAACATTTGTTTTTTGGTAAATTTTTTCATAAATTATAAAAATTATTGTTTGAAATAATGATAATAAAAGCAAAATAGTAAAAAAGTAAAAAAGAACAATAAATTTAGATTTGGTCTTATTACATGTTTTTAAATAATTTTTGTAAAAAGTATTATTAAACATTTTTCTTAAAATTAATGGAAAAATAAAAATTCCTATAAATAAAAAAATAAAATTTGAATAATTATAAATTATATATTTTACCGATCCAGGAGAATCCATAATAGGAATTTTATTAGAATTATATGAATAATCAACAGATATTCAAACTAGTGCTGAGAATATTATCGATCATATAAGAAAAGCAAAAGCGAAAAATTTTAAATGAGCTTTTAAATAATAATTTGCTGTTTTAATTTCTGTCATTTTCAACTCTTGAAATTTTAAATGTGTTTTTATCAGTTAGTTAATTGACAAAACTCAAAAACTACATAACTAACCAATAAAATTATAGAAATTTATAAAACTAAATTTAAATAAAAACTTTTTAAATAAAATTTATTTTATTTATTTTAAAAAATAGTTTATTTTTGAAATAAATTTTAATATTAAAATTAAAAAAATAATGCTTTAAAATATAATTGTTTAACTTATGGAAATTTTCAAAATTATTATTATTTGCTTGCTAATCATTTTATTACTAATATCATTGGTATTGATTTTTTTTGTTGCAAAAAAATATATTTGAGAAAAAAGGGACATTAAACTCAACAAAGTTTTAATTAGTTTAGAAGAGCAAAATTACTTACCATTAAAAAGTTTGTTAAAGAGAATGGATTTAAATTCTAAAATTCAAGAAAAGAAAAAATTAATGGAATTACAGTATAAAAAAATTAAATTATTTCGAGATGAAATGAAACCAGAAGTTTTAGCATTTAAGAAAAATTTTGATAATAAAAAATTTGATAAACTAGCTTTTGAAAAAATTTGAAAAAAATTTTTAAACCTTGAGACATTAATTGCAAAATTTAATACTGATATTCAAGTTATTTTTGAAAAAACTGATTTAAATTTAATGGAACATAAACAAATAATTTTAAATTTAGATAAAGTAAAAAATTTAATTGATAAAAAGTACAAAAAATATCAAACTTATCATAAGTTTATTGATATTAAAGTAGCAACAGTAGAAAACCAAAATAAACAGTTTCGTGAAATGATTAAAACTCAGGATTTTTATCAAGTAAATAAATTTTTGAAACAATTTAAAGCCGAAGTTTATGAATTATATAATATGGTTAATGACTTTATTGAACTAGAATTAGAAGTACGTTCATTGCTACCTCAAAAAATTGATTTAGATATTTATAATTATGAAAAATATAAAAAAAATTATAATGTTTTTACAAATAAAAATGTTAGTGATATTTATCAACATGTTAAACTGCAACAAAATAAAATTTTAGATAGTTTTGAAAATGGTGATTTTGCTACAACTAAAAATTTAATTATTGAAACATATATTGAATTAAAGCAAATTAAAAATCATATTAAGCAAGAAATTAAATATACAAAATTCTGATTTGAAAATAAATTTTTAATTCAAAACACCTATGGTGAAGTGGAAAAAATTATGAGTCTTTTTTTAAAAGATTTAGAAAAATGAAAAAAAGATTTTTTTATAAGAACTACGATTAATTTATTTAAACATGAAAAAAATATTAAAAATATTTTTGATAGCATTATTGCATCTAAAGATATTCATGAAAAACAAGAAGAAAAAAAAGACTTAATTTTAGCTTATAAAGATGTAATTTATAAAATGCAACTTTTTACAAATACTATTAACAAAATAAATACAGAAATTTATAACTTAGAAAAAGAAAAAGAATATTATTTAAAGTTATTTTCACAAATGGAGTTTGATTTTTTAGAGCTAAAAGAAATTATTGAAGATGAAAATATTATTTTAATAAGTACAGAAAAAGAATTAATCGCAAGTATTGAAAAACAACAATTTTTTTTAGCTAACAAAATTACTGATATTGAACGGGATTTTGATAATCAAAAAGATTTAATTAAATTAATGCAAAAAGACTTTATAAAATTAGTTAAAAGTTTAGCTCCTAAAATACTTTTAAATAAAATTATTAAAAATATTTTTATGCGTCTAAATGCACAAAAATTCAATAATAAAGAACTGAATTCAAACTTGAATTTATTAGAAAAAAAAGTTATTGATGGTCAATATCAAAATGGATTAGATGAATTTATTATTTATTTAAAGAAAAGGAACTAAAATGTTTGACGAAATTTTAATACGTTATGGAGAGCTTTCCTTAAAAGGAAGCAACAAAAAATTGTTTATACGAAAATTAGCAGAAAATATTGAAAAAATTGTTGGTATTCAACCTCAAACTTTATTTGACAGAATGTTTTTGCCATATAATCAAGAAATTTTTACTAAATTACAATATGTATTTGGAATTTTTTCTTATTCTCCAGTCATTAAAGTTGAGACTGACTATGCAAAAATTGAGCAAAAAATTATTGAAAATTTTGATGATTCCAAAAAAACTTTTAAAATTGTAGCTGCCCGAAATTGAAAGAATTTTGAAATGAATTCAGATCAGATTAATCGTAAAATTGCAACTACTGTTTTTAAACATTTTCCTGATATGAAAGTTGATGTTAAAAAACCAGAACTAGAAATTAGAATTGAAATCCGTAAAGATTTTACATATATTTTTTTAGGGATACAAAGGGGCTTGGGCGGCTTACCAGTTGGGATTAGCGGTAAGGCTTTACACTTAATATCTGGAGGTATAGATTCGCCTGTAGCAGCTTTTTTAATGATGAAGCGAGGGATAGAAGTACAGTATTTATCTTTTATAACTCCTCCACACACTGATCAAAAAACAGTCGATAAGGTTAATCGGATTATTACCACTTTAAATCAATATCAAGGTAAGAGTATTTTATATCAAATGAATTACATTGATTTAATGAATTACATCGGGCTTGTTTCAAAGCAAAACTACAAAATTACCTTAATGCGAAGAAGTTTTTACCGAATTGCAACTCAAGTTGCTTTAAAGCATAAAATTTTAGCTTTATCAAATGGTGAAAATTTAGGGCAAGTTGCTTCACAAACAATTGAATCAATGGATGTAATTGGAAGTGCTAGCCATTTACAAATTTATCGCCCTGTTGTGACTTTTGATAAATTAGAAGTTGTTAGCTTAGCAGAAAGAATTAAAACTTATGAAATCTCAATTGAAAGAGCTAATGAAGCTTGTGAAATTTTTGCTCCCAAAAATCCAATCATTAAACCTAATAAATCTGAGGTTGAGAAACTCGAAGCAGAATTAATTCAAATGCATGAGTTGGAAGCTAGATTGATTGATACTAAATTAATTGTTAAAAAATTTGAATTATAAAAAATTTGCCCATTATTATCAGGACAAATTTTTTAATATTTTTCTTTTTCCCATTGTTCATTAAATTTAGAAACTAAATATATGAAATCATTTAATTTATCAAGTTCTAGATTAAATAAACTTATTAACTCTTCTTTTGTAAATTGACAAAACAGATACAAACAAGCATAATCAAAATAAGGATTATTTCATCGAATTCATTCAAAATCAATTAAGTGAATTTGGTTTTCAAGATCTATAATGATATTTTTAAGGCGTAAATCATTATGGCAAATGACCATTTGGTCTTTTTGATATTTATGTGCTAACTCTCAGAATTTAGAGTCATAAATTGTGACACTTTCCCAACTAAAAATAGCTTCATTTGTGAGATTTTTTTCCTGATGTAATTTCAAAACTTTTTCTGTAATTTGTTGTTTGATTTTAAAATTAATTGATTGATTTTCTAAAGAATTACCATCAATTCATTTTTTAATAAAATTTCCTTTTTTAGAAATATATAAATAATTATCTAATTTTTTTAAAAAATCTATTTCAAATTGTTTGGGAAAATTATGTTCCTTACTAATTCTAATTTGTACCTTTTGATTTTTGTAAAAAGCTGTAAAAGTGTAATTATGAAGCCCTTCATAAAACATAGTTAAATGCTTTAATTTTGAAGTAATATAATCGGGAAAGTTTTTTTGAACTATATTTTTCATAATTTAAAAATGCATTCTTAAGTTTTTATCTTCAATTTTTTTAGTAGTAAATCAATAAACTAATTTAATTTGTTTTTTTACTTTATCTTCTACATTTAAATCAGGATTATGATAAATGACGGTAATTTTTAATTTTTCAGCAATTTCATTTAAATATGATAACCACATCATATTTTCAGTTTCTTCAATTCTTGAAGCTATTTCTTTTCCTATTACAATAATTTTTAAGTTTGTTTTTTTAATTAGATCAAAAACAAAGTCATCTTTTTGATTGATTAAAATTCCTACATTTAATTCATCTTTTTCTAAATTAATAATTTTTTCATAATTTTCAGAAATAGCAGCTAGTAATAAAAAATTTTTTTTATAAAATAATTTATTTTTCTTAATAAACTCTAAATTACCAGGGTTAACAAAAATAATTTTTCTAAGTTGATTATTTAGAATATTTTTTTTCAAATACATTAGATTTAATTTAGTTTTATAAAAAGTTAAACAATTTAAAAAATCAAAATTATAATTTTCTGGTAATTTTATTGAAGCAATTTTTACGCTTTTTAAATCTGCTTGTTCTTTTTTAATTAAAATATTTTTCAAGTTTAACATTGAACTTTCAAATTCATTTTTAAAAAAATTTAGATTTGTTTTAAAAATCTCAAACTCTTCTTTATCAATGCTTTCAATTGTGAAAATATCGCTAACTTTGTCTTTGATGGTCTTATACATCGAATATTCAATTTTGTATTTAAATTCTTCTAGTGTTTTTTTATCAGGGATTTTTTTCTCAACTAATTTACTAAAACAATTGACATAATTATAAATTGGGTACTCATTAACAAGTGACAATCACTTTTTTAATTGCGGCTTATTAAAAAAGTTTAAATCTTCTTTAATAGCAAAAATTAAATATTTTTCATAAGTAAAAATACCAGTGATTAAGTCAGAACTAAATTCCATTGTGTAAATAATTTTTTGAACAATATTTTTAGAATCTTTTTCATCATTAAGTAAAAAAGAATAAAAAACAACATTGCTATTTTTTGTTTTTAATAATTTTTCAATTGGTTCAATTTTTAAATTATTATTGATTTGTTTTGAATTTTTTTTATTTGCAAAAGCTTTTTTCATAATGATAAAAGCATTATTCTCTAGATGCAATTCTAGTTTAAAATGACTTACAACTCCGTCTTCGCTTTTTTTCAATTCAAAAACTTTGTTTAAATCACGATTTTCACTTAGATGAGACAAAATTTCTTCTGCATCTTTTGGTAAAAACATTTTTACAAAATTTTCATATGAAATTCATTTGCCTTCAATGAAAATATTATTATTTAAAAATTTTTTAATATTTTTCATCGAATAAAAATCAGCTACTCTTAATTTTTTTTCTTTTTTATCAACAACAATTGAAAAATAAAATGCAGAATTATTTTTTTTCTTAGCTAAAAAATATTTAGTGATAAAAAACAACAAAAAAGCAGATAGTACTATCGCTATAATTGAAAATAGTATTATTGCAATTTTCATTGTGATTACCTTTCTAAACTATTAACTAAATTTTTTTAAAAGATTTATGGTTTTTTAATAAATGGCGAATCTTGTTATCCAAAGCAAATTTAACTACGATTGTATCCCCATCATCTTCTAAAATTTCACCTTTCCCAAAAGAATTGTGAAAAATTTGATCTCCAGCACCTAATGAACTATTGTCTTGTGAATAATCAATTTCTTCTTCTTTTTGACCATCTTTAATAAACTCCGAAATTGAAGCAGACACTTTAATGCCCATTTCTTTCAAGAATCTGGAATGACCTTGAATTTTATACTTTTCTTCATAACTCGAGCTTTGGGAGTTAGATAAAAACAATCTTTCTTTAGCTCGAGTAACAGCTACATAAGCTAGCCTTCTTTCTTCTTCTAAGGCTTCATCATTATCTAACTTATCATCATTTAAAGATCTTCAATTAGGAAATAAACCCTCAGACATCCCAACCAAAAAAACGTGTTGGAACTCTAAACCTTTAGAGATATGTACTGTCATCATTGAAACATGAGGATTTTGAGATGTGTCTGAATCACTAGATGTTAATAAAGAAATTTCTTCTAAATAATCATTTAAATTTTTATCAGGGTTTTTTTGTTCTCAAAATTTAATTGATAATAAAAGTTCTTCAATATTATCATGAGCTGTATTTTTATTTTTTTCATTCTTTTGATAAACTGATAAATAATTAATTTCATGTAAGAATTTTTTTAAAACAACATGAATTGGCATTTTTTCAATTAGTTTTTTTGCTTGCCTAATAAGATTGAAAAATGCAACAATTGTTTTTTGAGTTGATAATTTTAGGTCAATAGGTTTAAAATCAGGTTTTTTACTTTCTACTGCTAAGTTTTTAAAATAATCAGTTAAAGCATCATAAGAAGTCATATTTTTACTTACTGCAAATTCTGTAATTTTACGTAATGAAGTTAAACCAATTTGTCTTGCAGGAACATTAATAACTCTTTTGAAAGCATTTTCAGAACCATTAGCAATTAACTTCAAATAAGCTATAGCATCTTTAATTTCTGGTCTTTCATAAAATCTTTGCCCACCTAAAATTTTATGTGCAATATTTTCTTTAATAAATGCTTGTTCAAAAGCGCGTGAATAAAAATTTGAACGGTATAAAATTGCAATATTTTTTAATTGAACTTTTTGTTTTTTTAATTCTTGAATTTTATTAGCAACTCATTGCGCTTCTGATTCCAAACCAAAAGCATGATAAAAAGAAATGTTATCTCCTTCATCATTTTCGGTAAATAAATTTTTGGGTAAACGATTTTTATTATTAGTAATAAGGCGATTAGCAAGTTCTAAAATCTTTTTAGTAGAACGATAGTTTTGTTCAAGAGTTACTGTTATAGCACCAGGGAAATCTTTGTCAAAATTTAAAATTAAATTAACATCAGCTTCTCTTCATGTATAAATTGTTTGATCAGGATCTCCAACAACTGTTAAATTTTTTCAATGATTTGAAAGCATTTTAATGATTTCATACTGAACATATGATGTATCTTGAAACTCGTCTACTAAAACATATTTAAATTTTTTAGCTCATTTTTGAGCTATTTCAGGGAATTCAATAAATAGTTGATAAGTTTTTAATAATAAATCATCAAAATCCAATGAAGAAGAGGCTTTTAAATCCATTTCATAGTCTTGGTAAACATTTGCTAAAAATACCGCTGTTTCATCTTCTGGATCAACTTCTTTTAATGCTTCAGCAGGGGAAATAAATTGATTTTTATTTTTTGAAATATATTCTATAGCATCATAGAAAGGTAAATCATTAGAATTTTTATTGTATTTTAAAAAAATTCTACTTACAATCGCTTTTTGGTCAACATAATCTAGAATTTCAAACTTTGTAGAAATTCCTAAATTACTAATATCAATTCTTAAAATATATGAGCAAATTGCATGAAAAGTAGCAATATGTATTTTTTTAGCCTCTTCTATATCTAATGAGGCAGCAACTCTTTCTAGCATTTCTTTTGCTGCTTTATTTGTAAAAGTTACAGCAAGTATTTCATAAGGTTTAATCCCTAATTTTTCAATTAAGTAAATAATTTTTTGAGTAATAACCCTAGTTTTACCACTTCCTGCTCCGGCAATTATTCGTAAATAACCTTCCGTGTTTAATACAGCTGCTTTTTGCGCTTTGTTTAATAAATCTAAATCAAATTTTTCCATACTAATCTACCCATTCTATTTTAAATGTTTTTCTTTTGCGTGTTGTAATTTGTGATTCCTTTTCTAAACTTTTGTTTTTGATGTATTTATTTTTATAGACTGTTTCAGTACCTGAGAAAATATCGTTAATTCCTCTGCGACTATTTCTAATAATAGATAGTGTTGCAACACTTTGTAAAAAGTTGCTTAAACCAATAATTGAAGTTGGGATAAAAATTAGAAAAACTTGCTGATTAGTAAAATTTTCATTATTAACAATATTTCCTTCTCTTGTATTAGCAATTTTTTGAAAAAGTTCAGGACTAATAAAAAGAAAAACTAAGAAAAAACCAATAATTCATAAAAATGTATAAATAATTTCTTTTTTTAAAAAAATTTTTAAAGCCGGTTTTTGTTGACTTTTAAAATCTCTTACCTCTAACCTGCATATTAATCTTCCGATTGTTGCTCTACCATTGCTTAGTAAAGGTACAATAATTTGAAATATTACTAAAATCAAAATTAAGCCAAACAATCAAATGTAATAACCATAATTAATAATTTGCTTATTTTGATCTAAAATCGCTAATGAAGTCGCTACTCCTAAAACTACAAAAATTATTGAATCTATCAACCCTGCTAAAAATCTAATTCAAAAACCAGCTCTTTTCTTTTGCATATTCACTAAAATAAATCGGTAATTTTATGTCACTTAGCAGGTGGTAAAAATTTGGATAAAAATTGGTTTTCTGTTGTTAAATTATAAAAATATTTATTAGTTTTTTCAATTTCAAAAAATTCTTCTTTTCGTAGTTTTTCAATATGACTATTAAGTTTTTGAGAGTGTTTTTTAAAACTATTTTCAAAATTTAGTAAATTTTTTAAATGTGATTTTTTAGCACTTCCAATCATAGCTGATAAAAAAATTTCAAAAAAATACATTTTGGCATATTGAATTTCATCAAGGAATTTTTCACTAAGTAAATTATTAGCTTGAATATTTCTCCATTGTTTAATAAAACTAGAGCTATTAAAGCTACTTAAGCCTTCATTTCAATCATTAATCAAAACGTCATTAATGTAGCAATAAGTTTTAGTATAAATAAATATTTCGTAAACTAATTCAATTCAGTTTTTGGTTGAAGTTAATGCTAAACGATTTTTGCTTGCTGCAAGGCTTTCAAATACTTCAGATTTAATAAATTTATTAAAAATAAATGGAAAGCTAAAAGCAACAATTTCCTTATTATTTGCAAGGTCAATAATTTTTTCCGGTTGTACTCTAGCTCTTGGTGTTCATTTAAAAAAGCCTTTAAATCTTGGTCTTGTCTCAATTAAATCAACAGGATATTTTTCTGCATAATGTAAGAAACTTTTAACAAAAAAAGGTTTTAAAATAATTTCTGGATAAGCGATAACAACATAATCTCCAGAAACATGTTCTGCAGCATCTAGTCAATTTTGATTACCTTCAGAACTCAAAATATTGAAAAAAACTTTTAATTTTTCAGCAAAGAATTCTTTGTAGTGTGTTATTAAATCATAATCATTTTTAGAAGGATGGTTAATGTATAAAATTATTTCAAAATGCTTGCTTTCTTGATTGCGCATACTTTCAAGAAATTTTGCAAGTTTTTTTGTTTGTTTTTGAGCAGACAATATAACAGTTAATTTCATTTCAACCACCTTTTTTGAAGAACTACATTTTTAAATTATTTGGTGTACGAGGGAATGGAATAACATCGCGAATGTTATTAATTCCTGTTACATACATTACAAATCTTTCAAATCCCAAGCCAAAGCCAGCAGATCCCGAATCTCCAAATCTCCTTAAATCAAGGTATCATTGCAATTCTTCAGCAGGTAAGTTTAACTCTTCAATTCTTTGTAGTAATTTGTCATAAGACGCCTCTCTTTGACTGCCACCAATTAGTTCTCCAATTCCCGGAACTAACAAGTCAAAAGCAGCAACTGTTTGGCCATCTTGATTTTGGTACATGTAAAAAGCTTTAAATTCTTTTGGGTAATTAATTACGGCAACCGGACCTTTAAATAATTCTTCAGCTAAATATCTTTCGTGTTCAGTTCCTAAATCCATTCCAAAATGAATGTTTTGTTCTTCAAAACGTTCTTTTACTTCTGCTAATTTTATGATTGCATCTTTATACTCAATATATTGCAATTCATTATCTAAAAACAATTGTAACTTTTGTCTTAGTTCCGGTTCAACTTTTGACTCTAAATAATCAAATTCTAACTTGTTAATTTCTAATGTTTTGCGAATTACAGTTTTTAACATTTCGTCAGCTAACTTAATTACATCTTTTAATTCAAAAAATGCTACTTCAGGTTCCAACATTCAAAATTCTGAAGCATGTTTTTTAGTATGTGAATTCTCTGCTCTAAAAGCTGGTCCAAAAGTATAAACTTTCCCAAAACCGATTGCATAAGACTCAGCATGTAACTGACCAGTAACCCCTAATGTAGCTTTGATATCTTTGCCAAAGAAATCTCTTTCTGAAGTGATTACCTCAAAGGTTTCTCCAGCCCCTTCACCGTCATTAGAAGTAATTAAAGGCGAACTCATTAATAAATAATTTTTTTTCTGAAAAAAAGCATGTAACTCTTGAAATAAAGTTGAACGAATTAACATTGCAGCTTTAATTAAAGAAGTTCTGTGTCTTAAGTGAGGTAAATCACGCAATGTTTCTAATGTAATTTCTTTTTTTTGAATTGGAAAATCTAAGTCAGTGTTTCTTAACAATTTAAAAACTGTTGCTGTCATTTCGATAGGTTGTGGCATATTAAGAGTTAATTTTAATTGACCACTAACATAAACAGCAGCACCCATCCGTGCCTCAGCTACTTCTTCTAAATGAATGCTTTCAGCTTTTAAAACAACTTGTAAATTCTCTACAGTTGTTCCATCATTAATGTTTAAAAAACGAATTGCAGCATTACCACGATTAAAAGCAACTCATGCGCGAAACTCAACATTAGTTTCATTAAATTTTTCAGCATTTAATAAAATTTCTCTAATTGTTAAATCACTTTTAATGTTGCTTGTTTTATCGCTCATACTTAATTACCTCTTTTATTTACCAATAGTTATTATTTCTCATGTGTTAATGAAGAAAATTTTTAGAATCCAAATATTCTAAAAAAGATATATAAATTTTACCAAAAAAACGCCAAAAATAGAACAAAGCACTATAGAAAAAATGCAATTATTTAAATAATTTTCAATTTTCATAAAAATTATTTTAATTATTAACAACTAAAAAATTTAAAAATAAAAATTATCAACTAGTTCAATTGATAATTAAAAATTTAAGTTTTTATAGCCTTTTTTAAATTTAAACTTTTAAGCCATTGATAATTTGAATAACATGTTTTTTTAATTCCGGTATTGTGCCGTTGTTATTAACAACAAAATCTGCTACATTTTTAACTAAATCAGCTTTATGTTCTTTTTTAAAATTTTCTTTTTCTCAAAAATATTTTTCAAATTCTTCAAAAGTTTGTTTATTGCCATTGTGTGATTCTTTTTGGTATTCTCTTTGCATTCTAATTTCACTATCAGCTTCAATGAAAATACAAAATGTTTTTTCATAAACAGACTTAATGCCTAAAAATAACTGATTACTATATAACGATTCTAATGAAACATTTTTACCTTCTGATTTTTCAACTATTTTTTCTAAAAATTTTTCAAAAACATTTTGTTGAAAATACAAATTTTTTAAAGCTTGAGAAAAATTTTCTTTTGTTTTACCAAAATCAATCCTATAAAAATTTAATAGCTCCTTTTCAATTTCAATAATTTTGATTCTTTTAAAATTTTCTTCCGTTTCTAAAAAGTTTCCTACAAAACTTTTTCCAGACTCACTCATTCCACCTAAAAAAATTATTAACTTATTTTTCATAATTTTTAATTATAGGACTAATTTAAAAATAAAAGTATTTAATAATTGATGTTTTTTAAAGAAAAATATTTTTGAAGCTTTATTTTAAAAATAAGTGTTTTTTTATAAAATTATTAAAATGAAAAAAGCTAATTTTTGAAATGTTTTAATCTTTATTTTTAAATGTACATTTATCGGTTTTGGTGGTGGTAATGCATTGATGCCTATTATTAATAAATATGCAGTTGAAAAAAATCAATGGATTACTAAAGAAGAGTTCGAAAAAGCTTTTGTTTTAGTTAATTTGCTCCCTGGTCCTTCAGTTGTGCAAATGCTATCTTTAATATCGATGAAAGTTTTAGGAAAATGAATCGGTTTGTTAGCTACATTAATTGGTTTATTACCTAATTTAGGCTTTTTTTTAGTAATTTTTATTGGAATAAATTTTTTACCTAAACCTTACTTACTGATCATTAATGTTACAGTAATGAGTTCAATTATAGGAATTATTGTTGTTTTTGGGTATCAATATTTAAAAAAAACAAATAAAGAGCTAAATTTAGTTGCTTGAGTTTTACTATTTATTTTTAGTTTTATTTTTATCTTGTTTGCTCCAAGTCCAATGAACATCGCTTCTGCTCCATTGCTTATAGTCATTTTGACTTTAATAATTTTTGGTTTTATAAAAAAACGTCAACAAAGGGGCAAATAATGATTGTTGCTTTTTTAGTGGCCTTAATTTTTATTGTTATTATTAGTCTAATTGTTTTTGGTGGTGGACAAGTTTTCATTCCGTTATTTCGCTGACTTTGAGAATTTTTAAATCAAATTTTTAATGCAGAAATTAGCCCTGAAAAAATTGATAGCGTCATTGCTGTTGCAAATAGCACACCAGGGGTTGTTTCAACAAAATTTGGTTTTATTACTGGTTATTTATTATTTAGTGGTTCTTGAGCTGGTTGAATCGCTATGTTTATTACTTTTTTATTTTTTACTTTGCCAGCAATTTTTATAACTTTTTGAGCTTATAAAAAAATTATGCACAATAATAAAAGTGAGCTTTCACAAAAAATTATTATTTACACTCGTCCAGTTTTGTCTGCAATTATGTTATCTCTTGCATTACAATTATTTATTGAAATTCTTGCACCTTTTTTAGATTTTAATAAGGGGTGAATGAATTATTGAGTTATCAATTTTAATAATGATAAAAGTCAGTTTTTTAGTAACTGAAGGTATATTGTTTTATTAATCTGAATTCCACTTAATATTATTTTAACAATGTATTTTTATAATAAAAAAGTCCCTATTTTTGTATTATTAGGGTCTTCTATTATTGTTTCATTAATTGTTTTTCAACCGTGACTTTAAATAAATTCAAATTCAATTTTTTCAGTTGAAAAATACTGATTAAATTTAACTAAAGCAATTAAATAAATCATTTTTTGCTTTTCAGGTTCAGCGTCATATTCGGGAAATAAATGTAAAAATGTTAAAGCTTCTAAAAAAATTAACTCTTTGGATGTTATATCAAAATTATTTATAGTCATTCTTCTAAAATATTTTTCTAACTCGATATATTCCTGAGGGTTTTTGATTTTAAAAGTAAAATTAAAATCATTTTTATTTTCTTTTAATTCAAAATGGCCAGCAGTAATAAAATCAATTTTTCCAGAAATCGATCTTGCTAAAAATGCTAAATCATAATTTATATCACCATAGTTTGTTTGTTTATGGTAATAACCTAGTGGATCAATTAATTTATATTCATTAGGATTTAGATATAAAATGCTTGAAAAATCAAAGTTTCCATGAGCTAATGTTGATTTATTTTTGCCCAATAAAAAATTCTTTTTAATTTCTAAAATAACTTTTTGTTCTAGTAATAACATGTTTGTTAATTTTTGATTGTTAATATTTAAAAAAGCATTTTTAGCAATTCCTAAGAAAAATTTATTTGTTTTAATAGTTTCAAAAGCTGTCACAGTTTTATTAAAATAAATTGCTTTTTTAGAACTTAAGTCATCATACCTAGTTGCTGGAAAGGTTTTAAAATAACGCAAAATTTTTAATAAATTTTTAATTGTATTTTTTCATTCTTCTAGCGATCAGGTTTGCTCTACAAAATATTTTGCTAGATTATTAGCTGGTAAATATTCCATTTCTACTTTTGCAGATCTAGGGCTTTTAGCATAGTTGTAAATTTGTGGCAAAATATTTTGAAAATTTGCATCAAGTTTTAAAGTTGCTTGATATCAATTATGCTCATTTTCAATTTTTTGCCATTGAGTTGATTTTTTAATTAATTTATTAGATCTTAAATCTATTTCGATGACTGCTTTTTTCATATTGCTAAAATTATAACTAAAAGAAATTAAAAAATTTTAATCTAATTAATTTACACAAAAATTCACGCAATTTTTACTAGATGTTAAAATTTTAATCATAATGAATAATGATTTTGATATCAAAAGATTAGATGAATTACCAAAATCAGCTGGAGTTTATTTGTGAAAAGATGCTGATGGAGAAATAATTTATATTGGCAAAGCCAAAAATTTAAAAAACCGTATGAATCAGTATTTTAAAGGAGCTATAAATTCTTATAAAACTCATAAACTAGTTTCTGAAATTGCTGATTTTGAAATTAAATTAACTAACAATGAAAATGAAGCTTTAATTTTAGAAAAAAGATTAGTGGATGAGCATAGCCCTAAATATAATATTTTGCTACAAGATTTTAAAAAATATCCTTATCTTTATATAAAGTTAGCAAAGGGGAGTATTGTAATTAAAAAAACAACAAAAACCGCAGAAATTCAAGATAAATTCGCCTTAGTTTATGGGCCTTTTCCATTTGGAAAAAATTTACATAAACTAGTTAAATTTGTAGAACGAGAAGTTTTGTATGAAAAAGGTATTCCGTTAGAAAACCAAAATTACAAGCAGTTACAAGAAAAATATCAGCAAGTAAGACAAATTTTAGATTTTAAAGATAAAAAATATCTTAAAAATTTAGCTGATGAAGAATTGCAGTTTGCTTATAATGGTCAATATGAAGTTGCTAAAGATTTAAAAGAAATTAGAGAATATTTAACCGATTTATATGGAAGTCAAAATGTGGATTTGATTACAGAAAAAGATTTTCATGTTTTTCAAACAAAAGTTTTGAATAATTACTTAATTATTACTGGATTATTTTATCAGTCTGGAATTCTATTTGACACCCAAAATTTTAACCTAGATATCACCAACAATATTAATGATGAATTTGCATTTTTTGAATTTCTTGATAATTTTTATCAATATTACAAAATTCCTGACAAAATTATTTTAACGTCCCAATTTGCCAATAATATTGCTGAATTTAAATTAATTAAAAATATTGTAAGTTTTCCTAAAAAAGGTAAATTTTATGAATTGTTAAAACTTGCTGCAAACAATTTAGAAAATTATATGGAGATTACTTTTAAAAAAGTGCTAGAAAAAAATCAACAAAAGCTTCAATCTTTAAAAGATTTAAAAAAGCTTTTAAACTATCCAAAAGAGATAAATGACATTATTATGATTGACAATTCTCATATGAAAAATGAAAATGTAGTTTCTGTGATTGTAAACTATTATAAAGGTTTAAAACAACCGCAAAATTACCGCAATTTCAAAATTGAGCTTAACAATAATAAAAGTGATTTAGAATACATGAAGCAAGGGTTTTTGAAAGCTTTAAAATTTGAATTTGTCAGAAATGCTGATTTGATTATTGCTGACGGAGGGAAATTACAAGTTGATGTAATTAAAAAAATATTAGCTAAAAATAAATTGAATATCCCTGTGATTGGTTTAGTAAAAAATTCTAAACACAAAACAGATCATCTAATTAATTTAGAAGGTTTAGAAATTGATATTAAACCACTTAGTTTAAAAAATTTTTTAGCTGAAATTCAGGAAGAGGTTGATCGTCACGCCAAATTTAGATATAAAAATAAATATATAAATAATAGTTTAGAGGGAACTTTAGTTAAAATTAAAGGATTGGATAAAAATGATGAGAATCTTTTACTAGAATATTTTGGTTCTTATTCTAAAATATACAATGCTTCATTAAAAGAATTAAAACAAGCATTAAAAAATGAAAAATTAGCGCAAAAAGTTTATGACCATTACAGAAAGGAACAAGATTATTAATAATTAAAATCTTGTTAAATAAAAATGATTGATATTAAAATTATTAGCCAAAATCTTGAATTATTAAAACAAGCATTAGTTGCTAGAAATTATTCAGAAACTAAAGCTACAGAAATTGTTAATGCTTATGAAACATTAATTAAACAAAGAAGTGATTTAATGTCTGAGCAACAAAAATTGCAAAACCTGCTAAATCAAAATTCTAAATTGATTGGTCAGTATATGCAACAAAAGAAAGATACTACCAAATTATTAGCAGAAATTCAGCAAGTAAAAACAACTCTTGCTGAATTAACTCAGCAAGTGAGTGATGTTCAAAAAACTTTAGAAGAATTACTTTATAGTACACCAAATATCCCTGCTAACAATGTTCCTGTTGGAAGCAATGAAGTTGATAATGTTGTTTTGGAACAAGAGTGAGATCTAGATTTTGAAATTAATAAAAAAATTTTACCTCATTATGAAATTGGTTTAAAGCTAGGGATTTTAGATTTTGAAAGAGCAGCCAAAATTTCTGGTAGTAGATTTGTTATTTATAAAAATGATGGAGCTAGACTTGTGCGAGCACTTGCTAATTTTATGCTTGATACCCATGTTGCTAATGGATATACTGAATTGGTTGTTCCAACGATTGTCAAAGAACAAACGCTATATGGAACTGGTCAACTACCAAAATTTGGCGAAGATTCTTATCAAGTTAAAAATAGTGACTTGTGATTAATTGCAACTTCAGAAATTCCAATTACTAACTATCACAATGATGAAATTATTGATTTATCTCAACCCTTAAAATTTACTGGTTATACACGTTGTTACCGCTCAGAAGCAGGTTCTGGTGGGCGCGATACTAAAGGTTTAATTCGTTTGCATGAATTTCATAAGGTGGAAATTGTAAAAATCACTTCTCAAAAAGATGCGGAATCACAATATTTTCAAGCTGTTGAAGATGCAGCTAATATTTTAAGAAAATTACAAATCCCTTTTCAAAAAGTTTTATTATGCACCGGGGATTTGGGGTTTAGCTCGCAAAAAACAATTGATTTAGAATTGTGAATGCCTTCAGAAAATAAATATCGTGAAACTTCATCAATTTCTTTATTTGGAGATTTCCAAGCACGTCGTGCCAAAATTAGATACCGTGATGAAAATAAAAAAACTCATTACGCTTATACCATTAATGGTTCAGGATTAGCAATTGATCGAGTAATTGCAGCAATTTTAGAAATTTATCAAAATGAAGATGGAACAATTACTATTCCAAAAATTTTAAGACCTTACATGAATGGTCAAACAAAAATTGGTTAAATCAAAAAAAATCTTTTTGCTAAAAAATACTAGTGAAAAGATTTTTTTATCAATGCGATTTTTATTTAATAAAATTTCTTTTTTAAACTTGTTTATAATTTAAAAATGTAAATTAAATTATCAATTTATTATTAAGAAAGGTTTATAAATATGTTTAAAAAACACAAGATTTTTAAAGCATTAGCAACTGTTTCTGCAGTTACTATTCCAGTAGTAGCTGTTGCTTGTGCAGCTCCAGCAGAAAATCAGCCAGTTCAAGATCCAACAAAATTTAGTGATTTACCAGGTGCAGAAAGAGGTAGAATTTTTGATAACTTCCGTTATTATAATTCTAATTTATGATATTCATTTTCTGCTGAAAAAGATGCAATGACATTAACAGCTTATCAAGGAGCTAAGGTTTCCTATGATGCAATGAAAAAACAAACTGATACATTTGACTTTAATGCAGTAAGTGTTGTAAAAGATGCTAATGGCAAAATTACAAGCATATCAGTGAAAAACCCAACTTCTGGCAAGGCGGTTCCTGTTGTATGGATGGATTTAGATGAAACCGTTGTTAATAATTACAAATTTCAGAATTATATTTTATTAAATGATAAAAAATATAATTCTGAAATATGAAATCAATTTGTTAATGATAAACAATCAACAGAATTACCAGGAGCTTTTGATTTCATTAGGTACGTTTGATCAAATGGTGGAGTGGTCATATTTAACTCAAACCGTGATTTAGAAAAAACTAAAGAAGCTACAAAACAAAACTTAATTGACTTAGGACTTGAAGCTGCTTTGTTGCCGGATTGAGTATTTTGAATGCAAGGTGTAGATGAAACTAAAGAGCAGCCTTGGGCACATATTAAAAAAGATGATAAAGGTAAAGTAATTAAAACTAACAAAGAAGTTCGAGCTAATGTGATGAACGAAAAAACTCAAGGATTTAATTTAGATACTAATGGCGCAAATGCTGTAGTCCTAAAAACAATTATGCGAGTTGGAGATAACTTTGATGATTTTAACGACAATGCTTCACACGGAAAATTAAATACACAAAGAGTAAGTATTTTAAACAAAGACTTAAAACAACTTTTCGGTAACACAAATACAAGTGTTAAAGGTGTTAAATTTAACAAACAAGGTGAAAAATCTGCAACTAATTGATCAGAGTCATACATTTTTATCGGTGGTAATGCTAGTTACGGCGGGTGAGAGCCAGGTTTAATGATAGATTATTTTAAGAAATCAGGAGAAGAAAAGCAAAGATTACTTAATGAATTACTAGAAACTTTTGCCTGAGTACCATCAAAACCAGTAAACTAGGGTAAAACTAAAATTATTGGAATCTCTAATTAAATTTGGCGATTTTTTTATTAATTTATTTACAAAAATTCAGAATTTATAGTTATTTTATAATTGAATAAAAAATATTATTTTTTAGAAAATATTTTCCTTATTGTGAATTTTTTAAATGTTTTAATTAAAAATTAATAAAAAATGCAAATATATTTTTACTAAGATGATTAATTCAAAATAGTAAATGTAATTTAGTATTTTTTAATTTTCAATAATATACATTGTTCTTAGACTAATTTAATAATTAATTTTATAAAAATTAAGATTATAAAATTAACAAAATATATTATAATTTTAGGCAAGTGGACATGAAAAATTTTTTTTACTATTTTAGTTTTAAAAAAGAGAAACTTTAGCGGTCATTTTTCATGTTCGCTTTTTTTATTATTTTTTTAGAAAATTAAAAAAAATTCGGGGGTACAAAATGAATTTAAAATGAAGGAACATTTTAACAAAATCTGCAATTGCAGCTTTGCCATTAGCTTCAATGGCTTTAGTAGCATGTAATAATGTGGACTATACACAAGATAAAAAAATGGTGTTTGCATCTACAACTACATCCACTAAAGAGGCACTAAAAACAATTATTAAAAAATATAATGAAGAGCATAAAGAAAAAACAGGACTTACTTGAGAAATTCAAGATATTCCGAATGGTTATAGAGGAGCAGCTGATCTTTTAAACAAATCATTACCTGTTGGTGATACTGATTCATTGTTTAACTTAACATTAAATTACCCTTCATTATTAGCAATCTTGCAAAAATACAAATATGAATTAGCTTTTCCAAAAGACAAAGTTGATTTAGAAAAATATTTTTCACCCAACTTTTTAGAGGGTAACAACAACATTGCTGGTGGTGAAAATGGGACACAATGAGCAGTTCCTATGTTTCGTTCAACAGAAATGTTAGCAATTAATGGAGCATTATTTGGCTTTATTGTAGATAATGCAGTTACATCAGATGGAGCAAAATTAAAAGATACAGAAAAAGATTTTTGAAATAAATTAATTGCAGCATCAAAATCAGACAAAGAATTTGTTTCTAAAATTTTAGGTACTTACAATTCAACAACTGAAGGTTTAAAAAATTATGAATTTAAATTAGAAGATTTACAAACTTATGATGGACTTGTGAATTTATCATTAAGAATTCATAAAGCATATCCTAATTTTTTAGCTAAAAAAGAAGGGTTAGGAGATAAAGGACGTGGGAAGGCTGTTTTAGGGATTGATGCTTTAGCAGGCGCATTCTACACAAGTTCCTTTGCTTCTGTTAATGCAGACTATAAAAAATGATTATTTAGTAAGGGGGCAAACAACCTTTTAAACTATCGCTCATTGTTATGAGATCCAGAATCAGAACAAGCTAAATTAATGAAGGATACATATGAAGTGTTTAGTCCATTACTTAAAGAGGGAATACTTTATGTAAAAGAGGGTGGAGCTTATACATCCAACCATGCTAAAAAACATCAAGTAATATTTACAATTGGGTCAACTGCAGGTTATTCAAAATCTTTTTTTGAAAGTGACAAATCTAAAGACATGGCGACTGTAAAATTACCAGGTGATAAGGTTGTTGATTTAGAAATTGAATCAATTGCATGATACATTAATAAACCAGTAGAAAAAGATTTAAAAGATTTAACTGAAGAACAAAAAAATAATGTAATTGCTACTGCTAAATCTGGTAAACATACAAATTACATTTATAAATTTGGATATAGTGGAGCTTTTAAAAATAAAAAATACGATTTTGTAGCAGACTCTAAGGAAACTGAAGATGCCATTTTAGCAAGCTTAAATACTCCTAACACAACAAACTTTGGAATTGTAGCTGAAAAAATCGATGATTTAGGTGACAACTTTAAACTTACATTATCTTCTGAAAAAAATAAAAGCAAAAATTTTGTATTTATACCAAGAGATAAGTTTGAAATTACTGTATTTTCTAGTTCAGAATTATTAAATGAAAATGAATTTTTTGTAATCAACCCACCACAAAAAACAAAAGCAAGCAACGAATTTAATGTACAAATGTTGCAAGGTCCTTCATTAATAGCTTTAAATGCTGGTGAAGAAGAAAATGAAGAAACATTTAAATTTACTAAATGATTTTTAGAACAAAAAAGAGATTGACAATGAGAAGATAGAAACAAGAAAAAAATTGAATATAAAAACTTAACAGCAGCAGAGTTATATGCTAAAGTAGGTAATTACATTCTTCCTACAGCAGAAAATATCGCAGCATCAAAAGGTAAAAAACAAACAAACCCAGCACTTGATATGACATTAAATGTTTTAGAAAATGTTCAATCTGGAGCAGTTAAACCTTTCGAAGACCCGGTAGATAGTAAATCAGGTAAATTTAGAGAAGTTTTAGATACAACTTTCCACACAATGACTAATAAAAAAGCTGATGAAAAAACATACGAAACATTTATAGAAGACTTTACACGTACATTAGGAACTACATTTAGATAATGAATTTAAACAAAAAAAGAAAAGTTAAACGTTTATTAACTTTTTCTTTATATCCTTTTTTAGTCGCTGGTGTAATAGCTTGTAGTCAATCTATAAGCCCTGAAAATATTGAAAAAAAAGATATTAATAAATTCGATTTTATAAAAATGGCTGAAGGCAAAGAATGAGGCGAAGGAGAAATTGTTCGTTGAAAAGATGGAGATACTCCAGAAGTGAAATATAGTAAACCTGGTTCAGAAGTTAAAGAAAAAGCTTCAATTAGAATTATGTTTTTAGACACACCTGAAAAATTTAGTGGCTCAAAACCAACTACTGGTTTAGAAAATACATGAGCTAATGCTGCAACAAATTTTGCTGAAAAATTATTACCTCCCGGATCAAAAATAAGAATTATTTTTACTGGTGATAAATCATACGATAGACTTGTTGGAGAAATTTTTTATGGAAAGGATTTTTCTAAAAGTTTTTCTGTTTCAATGGTTGAGAACGGATACTCATTGCCGCAACTTTCTACTGCACAAAAAGGATTAGCTTATGTTGAAAATAGCGTAAGTGGCAATCTGTTGAAACCTCTTGCTTTAGCAATGGAATATGCTTACAGAACCATGTCTGGTTTATGATCATTAAAAAAAGATAATAGTAGTATTAGCTTTTTACGCGATGTATTTAAAGAGCATGGTGCTCCGATCGTTTCTTTTAGTTATTTTATTTATAAAGGGCATCGTTATTCACAACCTGAAGATAATGTTTGAGCAGAGTTAGACTTCATTAAAGAACTAGCAGAAAAGAAACAAAAAAAAGAAGCACAAAAAGTAAAAAAAGGTGATAGTTAATGAGCTTATATAAACTAAAAAAACATTTTCTTTCTAGCGAAACGAAACAACAATATTTAGAAGAGCTAAGTAAAATTAAAAAATTCAGTAACGAAAGATATGTTGCCTTAAAAAATTACTCACATATTGAGCTAAAAAATCTTGTTGTGGATTTTGGTGAAACATTAGCCATTAATAATATTAATGCTAAATTTGAAAAGGGGCAATTGATAACATTATTAGGTCCTTCAGGTTGTGGAAAAACAACAACATTGAATGCTATTGCTGGTTTATTAACTCCAACAAGCGGACAAATTTTTTTCATGGGAAAAGATATTACTAAGAAAGATCCTAAAAATAGAAATTTAGGACTTGTTTTTCAAAATTATGCTTTATACCCTCATTTAAGTGTTTATGAAAACATTGCTTTCCCCTTAAGAAATGACCAAAATTGAAAAAGGCAAGTTACTCAAAAAACCTTATTCAATTTAATGAAAAAAAATTCTCTAATTTTTCAATCTAATGGAGCTACAAAATTAGAAATTGAAAAATACAATAGTTTATTTTATACATATATCGATATACCAGAAGAACTAGAATTTCATGCTAGTGAAATTGAATCAGAACTCTATGAAAATTTAAATAGCTTACTAACAAAAAAACAAATGAATAAAGTTCATAAAACGGCTTATTTAGCCAAAATTAGCTCATTATATTTAAAATACAAAAAAGATTCTCAAGGTTTTGCTAAAGAATTGCAAAATGTTGTTCAAAAATTTGAGTTTTTTGACCATGTTCCCGAATTAGAACAAGAAGTTAATAGCTTTATTGCAAATCCAGATAATACAAAAATTGCTATTTATAAAAAAGTAGAAAAATTAATTAAAGAAAATTCTAAATTAAGTGCCAAAACATTAAATGAAAAAATCAAAGATGAAAAAAACAAAATTAAAGCTGATGAACTTTTTGTAAAATTGAAAAAAACAAAACAAAAAATGGAATTTTTACCAGAAATAGCTAAAGAAAATTATCATAATTATCAAAAAGAATTAATAAAAAAATATACCTTGAAATTAGAAAATTTAAATAATGATCAGATTAAACAAATTCAAGAATATGAAAAAAATATTCTTTCAATCCCCGAATGAATTAATCGTGAAGTTTTGGATGTTGCTGCTAGAGTTGAAATTACAAAAAATTTACAAAAAAAACCTACACAACTATCAGGCGGTCAACAACAAAGGGTTGCTATTGCCAGAGCCATTGTTAGAAAGCCGAAAATTTTATTAATGGATGAGCCATTGTCAAACTTAGATGCAAAATTAAGATTGCAAACACGTAAATGAATTAGAAAAATTCAATCAGAACTAAAAATTACTACAATTTTTGTTACTCACGATCAGGAAGAGGCGATGTCAATTTCTGATAGCGTTGTCTGTATGTCTGAGGGTTTAATTCAACAAGTAGGCAGTCCAATTGAGTTATATAATAATCCTGCAAATCTTTTTGTAGCTAGATTTTTAGGGATGCCAGAAATGACAATTTTTGATGCAGAAATCAAAGATAAAAAATTAATTTGAAATGATAAGATCTTAGCTACAAATATTCCTTACAAAAATTCATTAGTAAAAATTGGAGTTCGTGGAGAACACTTACAAGAATCTTTAAAAAAGAAATTAATTGAAGGAAAAATTCAAAGTGTTGAGTATTTAGGAAAAGAAATTTTAGCTTCAATATTTGTTGAAAAAATTGGTAGCATGAATGTATTTTTAAAAAACAAGCAAAAATATGAAATTGATGAGTTAGTAACATTAGACATTCCTCAAGAAAAAATTTATATTTTCAATAGCGAAGGGGATAGAATTTTATAATGATACGAAATTGGCTTATTAGTTTTAAAACTAAAAATTCAAATCAAGATTTAAATATACTAAGTAAAAAAATACCATTTTGAAAACCTTTTTTATTTTTGATGCCTTTTTTACTTGTAATTTTAATTTTTACAATTATTCCTTTTGGACTTTCACTTGAAAAATCTTTTGCACCAGGGCAAGATATAGAATCAGTTGGCAAAGATACTTGAGGTATACAAGCTTATCAAGCAGTAGCTGAAGATGAAAATTTTCAAGTATCAATTAGAAATTCAATTCTATACGGATTAATTAGCCTACCAATAACTTTGCTTATTGCTTTATTAATTTCTTCAGCAATAGCCCATGTGCATAGAAAATTTGCTAGAGGTTTTTGACAAACTGTTTTTTTCTTACCATATGTAACTAATAGCATCGCAATTGCAACTGCTTTTTTATACTTTTTTGATTCATCAATTGGAATCATTAATTCCATTACTGGTTATGAAACAAAATGATTAAATAGCGGTAACTATAATACATTTAATGCTTTAACTGTTACTTTAGCACACGGAATTTGAAGTCATTTACCTTTTCAAATTCTTTTGCTTGTGACAGCGATGCTATCTGTTGACAAAACGTTATATAAAGCAGCTTCTATTGATGGGGCATCCAACTTTAAACAATTTATAAGAATTACACTGCCTTCAATTAAAAGAACATTGAATTTATTAATAACATTGGCAATAATTGGTGGTATAAAAGTTTTCCCATTAGCCTTGTTTGAAACAAAGCCAGAAAAAGCAATGCAAAATGGTGGAGCCACAATTATGATTTATATTTATGATGCAATTAAGCAAGGTAACTATTCAATTGCTGGTGCAGCTACAATTATTATGTTTTTAATTGGTATTTTATTTTCAATTGTTCTAAAAAGTGCAATAGCGCTTACACTAAAATTCACAAAATGATGAGGGGAGAAACGTGTTTACAACAAGATTAAGAATTCAACAAAAGTTTCAAAAAATCTTTTTAGCAAAAAATACAGAAAAAGTTTTATCTAGTGTTCGTGATTATACTTTCTGAAGTTTTTTCAAAGATATAACCTGAAAAGCGATAATTTTACTATTTTTTGCAGCAATTATATTTTTCCCATTTTACATAATGCTTGTTATTGCTTTTTCAAGTAATGAACACTTATTTGATAGTGCTAGCACGGAAGCAACATGATGATTCACTGGTTTTAATTTTGATAACTTACAAAAAGCTTTTAATGACGGTTATATTACAGCACTAGGAAACTCAGTTGCAGTAACTGTAGTATCGGTTGTATTTAAAATTTTCTTCACAATGTTTTTTGGATATGCTTTTTCATTAAAGAAATGAAGATTTAAAAAAATATTATGAGCTCTTTTTTTAACAATCTTAATTCTTCCTGATAGTGCTTTAATTTTAGGGCAATTTAGAATCGTAGTTGTTTTAGGATGAAGAAAAACAGGGGCAACAATGTTTATGTCATTATTTGCGCCTTATATGGCTTCAGTAATTAATGGATTTATGTATCGTAATGCTTTTGAGCAAATTCCTGATCGCGTTAAAGAAGCAGCTATGGTTGATGGTTGTTCTGAATTAAAATACATGATGAAAGTTGCTATTCCAATGGTATCACCTACAACTTGAACTGTTTTAATCTTAACTTCTTTTGCAGCATGAAATTCATTCTTATGACCTTTAATTATTAATGGACCAAAAGTTATTAACGTTTGAGCTTTTGAAATTGGAATGAATAATAGTGACGATACTCAAATTAATATTGAGTACGGAACTAAAATGGCTGGGTCATTATTAGCCATTTTACCAATGTTTATTGCCTTCTTTGCATTTAGGAAAAGAATCATGACAGCTATATCTAAACAAGGAAAAGCAATTAAGGGGTAAAATATGTGAGACAAAATTAAAAATAAACTTTACCAAAAATACACAAAGTTTTTTGGAGTAAAAAGTTGAATATTTTCTTTCTTTATTGTTATCATCGGTTTAGTTGCTACTGGAATAATGATTTGAAGTCTTTTTACAATAGTCCAATATATGGTTTCCCATGGCTCAATTTCATTATGAGTTTTATAGTTAAAAGTTACTTTAATGTAACTTTTTTTATGTCGTTTAAATCTGCTTTGAAAAAATAATTAAAGATTATGATGAACTAAAAAAATTTAAATAAAATTTATATGGTGTAATTTCTGATTTGAAATCATATTGTATAAGTTTTTAAAATTAATAAAAGTTTCCTGCATAACTCCAACAAATCCAATTGCTTTCATTTAAATTAAAACAAAAAAATAAATCACAAAAAAATAAACTTGTTTCATATTGGGACGTACTGCATTTTTAAATTTTTTAAAGATTACTTTTTTTGTCCAAGTTTAGATAAATTGTTTTTATTTTTCATTATTAGATAATAAAAATTGACAAAAAAATAATTTTTGCTTAACAATAAACTTTAATTTCAAAAAATTTATTTTTTAAGTTAAATATCTAATGTTTTTTTATATGTTAAAATTTAAAGCAACTAATAATGTTATAAGTTTCAAATCTTAATTTATTGGGGTTAAAAATGAACTTCTAAATTAAGTCAAAATTTAAATAAAATAAGTTCATTAAAAATATTAAAAATTTTTAGAAGGAGTTTTTTATGAATTTAAAAAATAGAAAACACAATTTTTTTACTTTAAAAAAATTAGCATTAGCTGGATTGTTTGTAACTCCATTAGTTGCCACAACAACTTTAGTGGCTGCTTTTAACCAATCTGGGTGAGCACACACCATATCTCTTCAAAAAAAATATGTTAATGAGTATGATAAATTATCTGTTGATGCCAAAAAATATTATGAGCAAAAATTAGATGATTTATTGGAAATCAAATATAGAACATCAAGAGATTTTAATATTGCTCTAACAAGAGTGGTTGTTGAAGCTAGAAAATTAAATGATTCATTCGCTGAATTACAAAAAACATTTCAAGCATATCGATCATTAATTGGATCTCAAAAATACAATTCATCAACTAATAAAAAAGAGCAAGATGAAAAAGTATTCAAAGCTTTAGAAGCTGTTTTATTGGATACAAAACGCCCAATAAGAGAAGCGAATTCATTGTGAAGACCAGCTGATGGATTATTAAAAAGCTGATATCACATTAGGGAATTAAAATTAAGAGCAAATATAAATGCTGAAAAAGTAAAAAAATCCATTGATGAAATTAAGACAGCTCAGTCTGGATTAAATGGAAATACAGAAAAAAAATACAAAGTTAATGCAGCAAAAGCGATTGCAGAAATTCAAACTTTAGAATACTTAAGCGCAATAGCAAAATTAACATTCCAAAGACAATTAGAAGCACTAGAAAGAAACACTGATTTATCGAACCAACAATTAAGATCAGAAGAAACTAGAATTACAAAAACTGCAAAAGATTTAAATGCTTCTTTTGACAAATTAGAAAAAGCTTTTTATGATTATAGACATTTATTAATCATGGGTACTGTTGATTATGTTAAAGCAAGCAATAAAAAAGAACAAGATGGAAAAGTCTTTAGAGCAGTAGAATCTGTCCTAATGGATACAAAACGTCAAGGTTCTCAATCATTATCTATATCAAAACCAACTGATGGTTTAATGACAAAAACATATAATATTAGTGATTTAAAATTTAGAGCTAATGTGACATCTAATGATGTTGAAAAAGCTATTCTAGAGATTAGTAAGGCAAAATATGATTTAGACGGTATGGCCAGTTCTGTTTTATATATTCCAAACTTTAAAATTGAAAGCCTAACAAAACAAGTTCATAGCTATTCACATTTATCACTAAACGCTAAAAACTGATTTGTAAGCGCAATTAGAAGGGTTACTGGAAATACAAATACGCTAGAATATAAAACCAAAATTTTTACAATTATGTTAAAAGTACAAAGACTAAATGATTCTTTTGAAAAATTACAAAAAGCTTATCACGAATACAGAGATATCGTTAAAGCAAGAAATTATCCTAATGCTAATGTTTTTAAAAAATATGACGAAATGGTATTTAAAGCATTAGAATCTGTATTAAAAGATGAGGGCCGTAGCGGCGAAGAAGAAAAAACACTTTGAAGACCAGCTGATGGATTATTAAAAAGCTGATACCACATTAGAGATTTAAAATTTAGAGCCAACATTAATGTAGCGGATGTTTATTTAGCAATTGAAAAAATTAATGAAACTAAAAAAGCTACAGCTAATGCATACTCAAGATAAATAAATTCAATTTATATCTATAACATAGATCTATTATGATGCACCCCAAAAGTTTGATAAAAACTAAGAGGTGTATTTTTTTATGTTAAAAATGACAAACAACAAAAGTTTTTCATTAAAAAAAATAAAAATCTAAAATATCAAAAAATAACTGGATTTTTTAAAAATGCAAAAAAATATCGATTAGATTAGATAAAAATAACCCCTGTTGAATTTAGGGGTTATTAAAATATCTAAAATGTAATGTTTAACTTTTTGAGGTTAGTGTAAATAATTTTTTATTATTTAATTTTAATTATTTGTTATTGTTATTATCAGTTTTCAAAATTGCTAAAAAGGCTTCTTGTGGAACTTCAACAGATCCAATTGCTTTCATTCGTTTTTTTCCTTCTTTTTGTTTTTTTAATAATTTTTGCCTTCTGGTAACATCACCACCATACAATTTAGCGGTCACATCCTTTCGATAAGCTTTAATGGTTTCTCTAGCGATAACTTTGGAACCAATAACGGCTTGTACCGGCACTTCAAATGATTGTCTTGGAATTACTTCTTTCAATTTTTCAGTTAATTCTCGACCACGATTGTATGCAAAATCACGGTGAGTAATGATTGATAAAGCATCAACTTTTTGGCCATTTAGTAAAATATCTAATTTTACTAATTTAGACTCTCTGTAACCAACCACATCATATTCAAACGATGCAAAACCTTTTGAGATTGATTTTAGTTTATCAAAAAAAACAAAAATCGTTTCCACAAGCGGTAATTCATAAACTAATCTTCTTCGTTCTTTGTCAATAAATTCTAGGTCAACATAAACTCCTCGTTTATTTTGACATAAATCCATTACAGCTCCCACAAATTTTTCCGGTAATAAAATTGAAGCACGAATGTAAGGTTCTTCAATTTTTTGAATAAATGTTGGGTCAGGAAATAAAGAAGGGTTCGAAATTACTTCTATACTACCATCGGTTTTATGAACATGAAATTCAACAGAAGGTGCTGTAGCAATTAAGTCAATATTAAATTCCCGCTCTAAACGTTCTTGTAAAATTTCCATATGCAGCATCCCTAAAAATCCAATTCTATAACCAAAACCTAAAGCCTTTGAATTTTCTGGTTCAAAAGTTATTGATGAATCTGATAAAGAAATTTTTTCAAGCGCTTCTTTTAATAAATCATAATTTTTACTATCAACTGGATAAAATCCAGTGTAAACAACTGGTTTTAATTTTTTATACCCGGGTAGGGGCTCACTAGCTGGATTGGTCTCTAGAGTGATTGTATCACCGACAGAAACATCCTTAGCATCACGAATCGAAGCGGCGATCCACCCTACTTCACCAGCTTCTAAATAATCTTTTTTCAATTCTGCTGGTGTTCTTACTCCAAGTTCAACAACATGAAATTTTTTACCCGAAGACATAAAAATAAATTTATCTCCCAGGCCAATTTTGCCTTGCTTAATTCTTACTAATAAAACAACACCCCGATAAGCATCAAAATAAGAGTCAAACACTAGCGCTTTTAAGGGAGCGTCATTATTAGCATCGATTGGAGCTGGAATCCGATTAACAACCGCTTCAAGCACTGCTTCAATATTTTGCCCTGTTTTAGCAGAAACTAAAACTGCATCATCGGCTGGGATTCCAATTACATTTTCAATTTCTTTTTTAATTTTTTCTGGATCAGCAGATGGTAGATCAACTTTATTAATTACAGGAATAATCTCCAAATTATTTTCAATTGCTAAGTAAACATTTGCTAGGGTTTGTGCTTCTATTCCCTGAGTAGCATCGACCAAAAGCAAAGCCCCTTCTGTTGCTGCTAATGACCGCGAAACTTCATAAGTAAAATCAACATGTCCCGGTGTATCAATAAGATGAAATAAATAGTCTTTATATTTTAATTGAACAGCATTTAATTTAATCGTAATTCCTCGTTCTTGTTCTAAATCCATAGAATCTAAATGCTGTGAATTTAACTCACGAGCACTTACAGCATTAGTTTTTTCTAAGATTCGATCAGCAAGAGTAGATTTACCGTGATCAATGTGTGCAATAATACAAAAATTTCGAATTTTGCTCTTTTCCATATGTTGCTATATTATATTAGAATATAGCAATTTTTATGATAATTCATTTTTTGTAACCAATTTTTTATTACAAAAAAATTTTAAAAAATTTTAAGCTTTTTTAGAAAAAACAACAATATTTAAAGAAAATAAAAAGTGTTGTTTTCTCTAAAAAAATATTTAATAAAGTAATTTTTATTTTGAAAATATCCATTAAAAAATTACTAAATAGCAGGAATTATGATGTTTTAATCTGCAATTTTCTTTATTTACATTAATATCAACATTATTTTTATGTGTTAAAATTTAAGCAACTAATATGAAAGTTGAAAAATACTTAATTTATTAGCTAAAATAAATGAACATTGAGTTTAGCTATAAATTCATGGCAAGTTCATTAAAATAAAAAAATTTGAAAAGGAGTTTTTTATGAATTTTAAAAATAAAAAACAAAAATTATTTAATTTTAAAAAATTAGCTATGTCAGCATTATTTGTTGCTCCAATACTTTCATCAGGAGTTTTAATTGCAGCTTCTGATAACGGAACATGGAAAGCTGGTGAAACATTAGCTAGCTGAATTAACAATCCATCAAATGAAATTAACTTTTTAACAAGTAAACAAAAAAGTGAATTAATACGTCACAAAAATAAAAATAATATTTCAAAAGCCGAAATAAAGCAACTAGATATTATTACTAAAAAAATCTACGACACATACAACGAAATGAATGGTTGAATAATTTATCCTTCAACAAAATTGGCAAATGGTTACTTCAATGCTTCACAACCACTTAAAGAAGAATGAGATTATCAAAAAACATCAATTGTTTCATTACTTGAATCTGGTGTTATAGATATGCCTCAACTTTTAAACAAACTTGCATCACTTTATGAAGCATGAAATAAATTAAATGGATTAACAAATGATTTATTTTCATTAGTTAATGAACAAGCTAATTTATCAAGAAATCAAAAATCTGCATTATATAAAGAATTAACATCAATTGATAAGTCAAAGCATTCAAATAATAAAGATAATCTTAATAAGAATTTTCTAAATAAAGTTAATGAACAAAAAGAAAAAATTTTAGAGCTAAACAAAGCTGTTGGAGAATTAAAAGCTTTAGTTAGAGAATATTCAAACAAAAGAACTTCAAAAAGATATACTACATCAACTCAAGCTAGAAAAAATGCTTACAATAACGCATTGGATAACGCATCAAAAACATTAAAAACTACAAATTTAAAAGAAGTTAAAAATTTGAAAAATCAAATTTTGTATACTTACATAAAACTTGATGGTTTTGCAAAACTTCAAAGTAGTGTTAATAGTTTAGAAGCAAAAATTAATAGTGCTGATAAATTATCAGAAGCTGCTAAAAGCGAGTTTGTTAATAAACTAGCAGCATTAGTTGAAAAAGGTCAAACAAAAGATGCCGCTCTTACAACAGAAGTTGAAAAATTCACAACCGAGCTACAAGAATTAAATAATTCTTTTGGGAAACTACAAAAAGCATTTCAAGATTATAGATCAGTAGTTGGAAAAGAAAAATACAACAAATCAACTAATAAAAATGAACAAGATGAAAAAGTGTTTAAAGCATTGGAATCAGTTTTATTAGACACAAAACGTTTTGGAAATGAAGAAAAAACACTTTGAAGACCTAATGATAGATTATTAAAAACTTGATACCACATTAGAGAATTGAAATTTAGAGCTGGTGTTACAGTTAGTGATGTAGATGCCTCAATTGCAAAAATTAATGCTGCTAAAGCAGGTTTAGATGGTAATGTTGGTCCTAGATATAGTGTTGATGTTAGCAAATTAGAAAAAGAAATTAATGCATTATCTTATTTATCAGCTGGAGCTAAAGCGGATTTTGTAAAAGAATTAAAAGCTCTATCAAAAAGAAATGATTTAGATAACTCAGAACTAAAATCTGAAGAAGCTAAAATTTTAAAAAATGCCAATGACTTAAATGCTTCATTTGTTAAATTACAAGAAACATATTTAGGTTACAGATCATTACTTAATACCGATGCTTATCGTTGAGCTTCAAATAAAAAACAACAAGATGAAAATGTGTTCAAAGCATTAGAAGCTGTTTTATTAGACACAAAACGTCACGGTGAAGAAGCAAAAACATTATGAAAGCCTGCAGATAAATTATTAAAAACTTGATACCACATTAGTGAATTAAAACTAAGAGCTGGTGTTACAGTTAGTGATGTAAATAATTCAATTGCTAAAATTAGAAAAGCTGGTGAAAGTTTAGACGGAGAACAAGTTTTAGAATTAGGTATTGAAACTTACTCTGTAGATTACTTAAGAAAAACAATCCATAGTTTTTCATATCTATCAAGTAGTGCAAAAAATTCTTTCACAATGGAAGTTAGAAGAGTATATGATGGACCTGGTGAGTTAAATTACCAAGATAATGGTGCTTTAGAGCTTATGCAAAAAATTTATTCAATTGCATTAGAAGCTAAAAAATTAAATGATTCTTTCGGAAAATTACAAAAAGCATTTCAAGATTATAGAGATACAACTAGATCACAAGTTATGAATTCTGTAGATGGGCTTCGTGCACAAGACGAAAATGTGTTTAAAGCATTAGAATCAGTTTTATTAGACACAAAACGTCATGGAAATGCAGAAAAAACTCTTTGAAGACCTAATGATGGATTATTAAAAACTTGATACCACATTAGAGAATTGAAATTTAGAGCTGGTGTTACTGTAGATAATGTTGAAAAAGCAATTGAAGAAATTCAAAATGCTAAAAAAACATTAATGAATTAAGATTTAGAATACTAAATTTTCAAAAAGTTTAACCAAAGATTAATGTTATAAAAATACTCACTTATTTTAGTAGGTGAGTATTTTTTTGCCAAAAATTAACTAAAACAATAATTTTTTTAAAATGTTCTTAGCTTTAATTTTAAATAAATTTAAGTATAAAGTGTCAAAAAAGAAAGACTATTTCTAAAATTTGTAATTTCTTTGCAATCTCGGCTTTTATATTGTTTAAAATGCTAAAATCAAATCAGCTAATAAGTAAATATTAGCTAAAAACAAAATTAAAAAAAATAACAAATTGAAGACACAAATTTTTAAAAAGGAATTATGAAAATTACAAAATACAAAATTAAAAAAATTGCTTTTAGTGCAATGATGACTGTGCCAATGTTTGTACCAGCAATTTTAATGTCGGCTACAACAGAAAATGAAAGTTGGCAATTCGGAGAAACTGTAGAAAATTGAATTTATAATCCCCGAAATAATATAAAAGGATTAAATCAATATCAGAAAGTTTTACTAAATCAAAAAAATACTAATGAAGTTTCAAAAGCTGAAATTAAAAAGTTAGATAATCTTATGTATGAACTTGCTGAGCAATATTATGGAATGAATGCTGCTTTAATTTATAAAACAATTAAATTTTCTTCTAATTATCACAATAGTGATAAACAAGAATTAAAAAGAAAATGAATTAGTTTAAGACCAGAATATACAACATTTTTAATTACCACAAAAACATTAGATACAAAAATAATTAAAAACAAATTAACTAAAATTTACACAATTTGAAATCAATTTGAGGGTTTGGCAAAAATATTTAAAGCACGTGTGGATGAAAAAAGATTTTTAAATTCAGCACAAAAAGAAAATTTAAAAAATGAAATTGATAATATTGACGCCGCTAAAAGAATTACCACAAGCAATCAAGTAAATGATACATATTTAGAAAAATTGCAAAAACACGAAAGCAAAGTAAATAATTTAAATGCCGGAATTGAAGAATTGCAATTATTGATTAATGAATATACAATGAAAACTTTATTATGAAAATACTGAAATTCAACACAAGCAAAAAAAGAAGCTTTTATGGATGCTTTAAAAAAAGCAAAGGTTGAGCAGCAATTTTATAACCACACAGAACCTGAAAAAATTGCACTTTTAAAAAAACAACTTTTAAAAGCATATTATGAATTAGATGCATATCCACCTGAAATCAAGGATGAGTTTAATTTAAAGGAAAAACTAATTGCTGATTTCTTTTATTTATCAGTAGAAGCAAAATTTCAATTCACTAAACAACTTAATGATCTAGCCACTTCCATAACCAATCCAAAAACTTTTAAAAAGGAAAGTGATTGACTTATTAATCAAATTAGTAATATCAATAAAGCTTTTGCAAGTTTGAAAAATTCTGTTGTGGTATTTAAAATGCAATTATTTAGTGAACGCGCTCAAAATGTAACTAATAATGTAGAGCAAGAAGAAAAAGTTTATCAAGCTTTAGATTCAGTGCTTCTAGATCCTCATTGCAGAAAAAGCAAAACTAACACAATTAGAAGACCTGCAAATGGAATGCATATAGATTTTGATATTTCACATCTAAAATTTAAACCTGGTGTTGACTATTGAAAAATAATAGGAGCTGTTAGAAAAATTGATTCAGCAGGTTGAGCATTAATTTTATAAAAACTTAATTTATCATTTTAAACTACAATTAACACCTCAAATTTTTTTGAGGTGTTTTTCATTAAAATGTAAAAAAAATTAACTCTTTTTCAAAATCTACATTTTGAAAAAAATAAATTATTGATAAAATGATCATATGTATAAGCACAAAGAAATTGAAAAAAAATGACAGCAAATTTGAGAAGAAACAGAAGCATTTAAAACAACCGATAAATATAATAAGAAATTTTATGTTCTTGATATGTTTCCTTATCCTTCGGGTGCCGGATTACATGTCGGCCATCCCCAAGGATATACTGCAACAGATATTATTGCAAGATATAAAAGATTAAATGGCTTTGATGTCTTGCACCCGATTGGGTGGGATGCTTTTGGATTACCTGCAGAACAATATGCTTTAAATACAGGAAATCAACCACATGATTTTACCCAGAAAAATATTCCTAATTTTCGTAGGCAATTAAAAGCATTAGGTTTTTCTTTTGACCCTAAAAAAGAAGTTGACACTACAGATCCAAAATATTACAAATGAACGCAATGAATTTTTAAAAAATTGTATGAACAAGGATTAGCGGAAATTAAAGAAATTGATGTTAACTGGTGTCCGGAATTAGGAACTGTTTTAGCTAATGAAGAAGTGTTAACTGATGAAAATGGCAACAAAGTGAGTGAACGTGGTGGATTCCCTGTTTTTAAAAAACCAATGAAGCAGTGAGTTTTAAAAATTACTGCATATGCTGATAAATTATTAGAAGGTTTGGAAGAAGTTGATTTTCCAGAATCACTAAAAAGTTTGCAAAGTAATTGAATCGGCAAAAGTGAAGGTGCTAAAATTAAATTTACAGTTGTAAAACAAGATTTAATTTTAGAAGTTTTTACAACTCGTGCTGACACTATATTTGGAGCTGAATTTATCGCAATTGCTCCTGATCACCCATTAATTAAAAATTTGGTAACTCCAGAACAAGAAGAAAAATTTACAGAATTTTTAAAAAAATACCAAAACTTATCTGATCGTGATCGTTTAGCAAATAATAAAGATAAAGAAGGCGTTTTTACAGGAAGTTATGCAATTAATCCCATAACTCAAAAACAAATGCCAATCTGAGCTGTAAATTATGTTTTTAAAGATTATGGAACTGGCATTGTTATGGCTGTTCCAGCTCATGATGAACGTGATTTTGATTTAGCGCAAAAATATGATTTACCAATTAAACAAGTAATAAAAACAAATCAACCCTTACCATACACTGGTGATGGAATTCATTATGATTCAGAATTTATTGACGGTTTAAAAATTGCTGAAGCTAATAAAAAAGTTATTGAAGTATTAGCAACTAAAAAATTATGTGAAGTCATTAATGTTTATAAATTACGTGATTGAATTTTTTCAAGACAAAGATATTGAGGAGAGCCATTCCCAGTTTTATTTGATGAAGCTGGAAATGTTGAACTAGTTGAAGAATTAGTTGAATTACCACATATGGAAAAAATCGCCCCTTCAGGAAGTGGCGAATCGCCTTTGGCAAACAATCATCAATGAGTAAATGTAGAAATTAATGGCAAAAAATATCGCCGCGAAACTAATACCATGCCACAATGAGCTGGTAGCTCATGGTATTACCTTGCTTATATTATGAAAAATGATGATGGGAGTTATTTAGACTTAGATTCACCTGAAGCATATACTCGTTTTCAAAAATGATTACCAGTTGATTTATACATCGGTGGGCAGGAACATGCTGTATTGCACTTGTTATACGCTCGTTTTTGACACAAAGTATTATTTGATTTAAAATGTGTCCCAACATCAGAACCATTTTATAAAATTGTTAATCAAGGAATGATTTTAGGAACTGATAATCAGAAAATGTCTAAATCCAAGGGTAATGTAATTAACCCTGATGATATTGTTGAGGAATTAGGGGCTGATACATTAAGAGTCTATGAAATGTTCATGGGCCCACTTACAGAAACTAAATCTTGAAGCGTTGAATCTATTAAAGGAATTAAAAAGTGATTAGATAGAGTGTGAAATTTATATAACACAGTTTTAAATAATTCTGCAATTTTGCAACCAACTGCAAAATGAAGTTCTGAATTTGAGTTTGTATGACACAACACTATCAAAGAAGTAACACAATTAATTGAAGATTTAAAATTCAATGTTGCAATTAGTAAATTAATGGTTTTTGTAAATAATCTATATAAAGTAGAAGCTTTTGTAAATTATCAACCACTAATTGATTTAGCAATTTTATTGTCACCATTTGCTCCTCACTTAGCTGAAGAATTTTTAGCAATGTTAAATCAAAAGCAAATTAAATCTCAACAATGACCAAAATATGATTCCACAAAAACACAAAGCCAAACTGCAATTATTGCAGTTCAAGTTAATGGAAAATTACGTGGCACATTAGAAGCTAACATTAATAATGAAGATGCTGCAAATCTTGAAGCTGCAAAAGCAATCCCTAATGTTGCAAAACACTTAGAAACAGCTAAAAATGTGATTAAAAAAACAATTTATATTAAAAATAAAATAATTAATTTTATTATTTAAAATTTTTAAATATAATATTTAAAAATTTATTTAATTTAATTAAATTTACAAAACATATATATGAAATACAAAGGAAAAAATGTCAAATTTTGTAAACGCTACAAGCATGATTGCAGATGCTTTTAAAAATAAATATGCGGTTCCGCATATTAATATTAATAATTTAGAATGAGCCAAGGTTGTTTTAACAACTGCACAAAAATATCAATCACCCATTATTATTGCAACTTCAGAAGGTGCAATTAAATACATGGGGGGAGTCGATGTTGTTGTAGGGATGGTAGCTGGTTTAGTGAAAGACCAAAACATTACTGTTCCTGTTGCATTACACCTAGATCACGGATCTTATGAAGGGTGTTTAAAAGCAATTGAGGCAGGCTACAGTTCAGTTATGTATGATGGTTCGCATGAAAGCTTTGCTGTGAATTATGAAAATACTAAAAAATTAGTAGAATTAGCAAAAACTAAAAACGTTTCAGTAGAAGCTGAAGTTGGAACTATCGGCGGGGAAGAAGATGGAATCGTTGGTAACGGTGATATCGCCGATCCTGAAGAAGCCAAAAAAATGGCTGGACTAGGAATTAGCATGCTGGCCGCTGGAATCGGAAATATTCACGGTCCTTACCCAGAATCATGAAAAACATTAGATTTTGATGCGTTAAATAAAATTCGTGAAGCTGCCGGAATTGGGCTTGTATTACATGGAGGTTCAGGGATTCCTAAAGACCAAATCGCTAAAGCTATTTCATTAGGAATTTCAAAAATTAATATTAATACTGAATTGCAACAAGCTAATGCTAAAGCTATCTGAGATTATGTTGAATCAGGTGAAGCTAAAAAAGGTAAAAACTTTGATCCTAGAAAATTATATGCCCCAGGAACAGCCGCTATGGAAGAGGTTGTAAAAGAAAAAATCTTTGAGCTAGGTTCAAATAATAAAGCTTAAGATTCTAAAATTCAAAATCGTTAGTAGCTAACGATTTTTTTATTATTTTTTTTAGAGAAACCCAACTTTAATAAGCACAACACACTTTTGAGCATTAAGAAAATGCTATTTTTAAACAATTTTTATAAATTAAATTTTAGTAAAAGTGAATTTATATTTATTTTTTCAATCAAAAAATAACTTTTTTAAAAAAATGTGAAAATTTTTTTATTAAAAAGCCTGTTTTTTAGCGATATATAAATGGGTAAGAAGTTAAACCCAGTGAAAAATAACTAATCATTAAGTTAGCTTAATAATTATTTTAAAATTATTATTTTATTTATGAAATGAGGAAAATGCAAACTACTCTCACTTTTAATTCAGTGCAATGAAATTTTGAGTTAATCAAACGTTTTCAAGGTGCAACATTAGAAAACTTAACAAGTTACACTTATTGTGGGCCGGAAAAACACAATAAGGTCTCTATCACCAGAATTGGTGAATTACATGTTTTTAACCCCTTAAATCAATCACAAGGAGCTAAGTAAATATATGAGTGATAATAATTTTCAACAAACTGAAGATGATACATTATCATCTTATACCCGCGAAAGCTATTCAATGTTTAAAGCTGTTCTCAAAATTTTATTTCAAAAAATTGCTTTAGATATTATTTGAAAGTTAATTATTTTTTTAAACTTACTTAAAGATGGCTTATATTGAATAAAAGACAAAGTCATGGGTAAAAAATAACTTAATCTAAATTTCTAATAATTTTTAAAATAAAAACAAGCTTGCAATTTCAATTAAGCTTGTTTTTATAATAATATTTTGTTTAGCGTTTACTCTTATCATAAATTTGACCAGCAGCTTTGGGTCCTTTTGAGTATTTTGAAAAAGCTGCAAGGAAGAAAATTGGTAATAAGTAAGGAATGATTTGCATTAACTCACCAACGTTTTGTCTAAATCATTGTAACTCTGCAACTGTGGTAAATGATACATCAGCAGAGAACTTATATATAAATGCAAAAACAAAAGAGATTACAACGATGTAAATAGTTTTTCATTGTCCCATAATCATAACAGCAAGCGCTAAGAACCCAAGTCCAGCAACTCCTCCACCAAATGCAATTCCAACAAAATTTCCATAAACAGCGCCAGCTAATCCAGATAGGAAACCAGAGATGCTAATTCCAATAAATTTCATGCGGTTAACATTAATTCCGGCTGCGTCAGAAGCTTGTGGATTTTCTCCAACTGAACGATATCTCAAACCGTATTTTGTTTTGTTTAAAAAGATTCAAGCTGCAATTGCAACAACAATTAAAATTAATGTTTTTAATGAAAAAATATTTTTTCAAGCTTCTAAACTGGGTATTTGTTGTTCTCAAGCTAACTCTGGTGTTGGATTAGAAAGTTTTTGAGCAGTACCTCATAAGTAAAGTACAAGAATTGCAATTCCTAATGCAAGCCCATTAATTGCAAACCCAGAAATAACGTGGTCAGCTTTAAATTTAACAGTCACAAGCGCAAAAAATCACGAAAATATCATAGCCATGATTGCAGCAAGTGGAAATAATAAAACTTGCAATCACGCAGAAGGCATATATGGATATAACTGCTGTCCAAACAAATTATAAAATACTGCCCCTATAATCATCATACCATTAATACCAATATTAACAATTCCGACTTTTTCACTGAATGCACCAGCTAATCCTGCTAACGATAAAATAATTGCTATTACAAAAAGTCCAACTACTAGTGTAACTCAGAATTCCGCCATTATTTAGTCGCTCCTTTCTTTGTTAATGATTTTTTTATGTGCATTATAGGTATGTATAAATAATCTTTTTTTGTTTTTAATATTTCTATAAAAATTGTATTTTTAGCAATTTTATAACGATTTTTTAAATCTTTATTTAATGCTCTAAAACGACTATTTACATTTTTTCTTGCAAAGTATTTTAATTCTACAAGCTTTTCATTAAACTCTTTTTTTGCTTTAGAAGCTTCTTCATATAATTCTAATTTTTCCTCATTAGATAATGTTTTCAACTTTTTAAAGTCAATTAAATTTTTCATTTGTTTTTTAATAGCTTTTGTTTGTGTTTTATTTGCTTTTACTTCTTGATTTGCTTTTACCAAAGATTTTTTATATTCGAATAAAAGTTGTTTACGGTTCAATATATATCTTTTCAATAAATTTCAATAGCTTTTTTGAGTATATAAAATCATATATTTTCTTAATAAATGCATCGGCTTAAATTTAACAAATACAACGGATAAGGCGATAACATAAATTACAATACCTAACATAATGTTGATGTTACCTTCGTGCATTCTTTCATCGATAAATTTAGCTTGCGGCAGTCCAACTTCAATAATTGTATAAAAAACTGAGCTTAATAGAATTCCAATTGGTGAGTTAAATGCTAATAAAGAAATAGCAATACTATTAAAACCTAAAATCAAGGGTTCAGAAGCTACAGCATAAGTTCCGTTGTAAATGATATAAAATAATCATCCAGCTAAACCTGATAATGCTCCCGAAAATGTTAATGTTGCTAATGTAGTTAATTTTTGATTAACCCCAGCATATTTAGCGGCATCTTGATTTAATCCGGTTGCTTTAATTTTGTATCCTAAAGTAGTTTTTTGTAAAACAATTCAAATAAGAAAAGCAAAAATTACTGAAAAAATAACAATGTAAATTCAAATATTGTTATAACTTAATTCAGATGGTAAATCTAAAGATCTTGAAGCATCTCCTGTTGAGTTTGCAAAAGGAGAGGATGCTCTAAAAACATATCTCCCAATGTAAACAACAACTCAGTTTAGCAGTAATGTAGAAATAACTTCATGAACATTAAAAAAAGCTTTAAATATTGCCGCAAATAATGCTAGCCCAGCTCCTAATAAAATTGATATTATTATCGAAATAACGTAGTCAATTGCTTTTTGTTCAGATTGAAGTAAATAAACTACTGCAAAAATTCCTCCAAGCATCATTTGCCCAGGTATTCCGATATTGAAAAGCCCAACCTTAAAACCAATCCCAACAGCAATACCAATAACTACATAAACAGAAAACATCATTCCAAATTTTCCAGCATTAATTTTACTAAATGCTCCAGTAATGAAACCACTTAGGATTTCTCCGGAATTAAATCCCATAATAGCTAAAAAAATAGCAGTAATAATAACTCCAAAAACAATTGCTCAAAATGAACTATATAATTTTCTACGAGCAGTAATATTTTGGTTTAATCTAAAGTAAGATAAGCCTTTATCTAAATAATAATTTAATTTAGTTAACATTGTTATTGCTGCTCCTTACTTTTGTGTGAACCCGACATCATTAAACCGATTATTTCTCTAGTGAATTTCTCTTTTGGTCTAATAGCTTCAATTTTTCCTTTATTAATTACTGCGATTGTGTCTGCTAATGAAAAAATTTCATCTAACTCATATGAGATTAACAAAATTGCTTTTCCTTTAGCTTTTTCTTCCAAAATGTAAGAGTGAATATTGTTAATAGCTCCAACATCCAATCCTCGAGTTGGTTGTACAACGACCAATAAATCATGAGGTGTTAAAATTTCACGCCCAACAATTGCTTTTTGTTGGTTCCCCCCCGAAAGATCTCTAGCTATAGCAACCCCATCCCTAGAACCTCTAACATCAAAATTTTGAATAATTTCTTTTGTTAAATTTTTTTTAAAAGAATTTTTTATAAAACCTCATTTTTTTGTTTTTTTATCATAAAGAGATCTTAAAATAGAATTGTCATTAACATTAAAATCAAGCACTAATCCATATTTATGACGATCACCAGGAATGTAACTTAAGCCTTGTTTTTTAATAGATTTAACATCCATTTTAGTTAATTCAACAAATTTATTTTTTTTAGCAACAAATTTTTGAATTGAACCACTTTTAGCTTTTTTTAAACCAGTTACTAAAAATTCAATGTCTTCCTGTCCATTGTTTTCAATTCCGGCAATTGCAAATATTTCACCAGCATGAACTTCAAAACTTACATCATCTAAATGTTTAATTCCTTTGGTTGAAACATTTTCTAATTTTAAAATTACATTGCTACCAAATTTAGAATTATCATTTTTAATCATTTCAACATTTGCTCCAACCATAGCTTTGGAAATGTCTTGAAAATCTACACCTTTTAGTGTTGGAAATTTTTTTGTAACTTTTCCAAGTCGGATAACTGTGGCTTCATCACAAACTTGCTTAATTTCTTTTAATTTGTGAGAAATGAAAATAATTGTTTTCCCCGCTTCTTTAAACTTCAGCATAATTTTCAATAAACCTTGAATTTCTTGTTCTGTTAAAACAGCAGTAGGTTCATCAAAAATTAAAATATCAGCATCTCGGTAAAGCATCTTCATAATTTCAACTTTTTGCTGAGTGGCTACAGTTGCATTTTCAGTTTTTTCATTCAAACTAAACTCTAGACCATATTTTTCTTGCAATGCTTTAATTTTGATTGCAGCATTTTTTTGATCTAAAAATTTAAATTCTGTTTCTAGCTCATTTCCTAGAACAATATTTTCTAAATTAGTGTAAGCATCAACTAATTTAAAATGTTGGTGAACCATTCCGATTCCAATTTCGCTAGCTTCAAATGGGTTCTTAACATACACTTCTTTGCCATTAACTTTGATTTCCCCTTCTGTCGGTTCATATAAACCAAATAAGATGGACATTAAAGTTGATTTCCCAGCACCATTTTCACCAATTAATGCATGGATTGTGCCTTTTTCAACTTTAAAACTAATATCATCATTAGCTTTTAGGCCATAAAAAGATTTAGTGATGTTTTTAAACTCAACAGCATACTCTTTTTCCATAAAAACCTCAATTGTTGATTTAAATTTAATCCTTTAAAATTTTAACTTATTTAACTTATATTTAAAAACAAGTTTTTAAGCAATTTTGAATTCTTACAAAAAATTAATAATAAAAAAATTGTCTTTTGAATAAAAAACAATTTTTTAATAATTTTGTTTATTTAAAATAAATGACTATTTAGCTGATTCATTAATTTCTTTAGCTAATTTATTTAATTGTTCTTGAATCTTTGTTGATTCTGTTTCAATTGTTTTTAAGTATTTATTTAATACATCATTGTTTGCATCTATAAAGTATGCTGCAGCAGCTGTTAATGCTGCTTCAGCCAATGTTTTGTCAGATCCCGTTAATGTTGTTGCTGAGTATCCTACTCATTTATCAGCATAACCCTTATTTAATTTACTTCCAATTTGTGTGGCTGTTTGTTTTTTGAATAAACCAATTAAAACATCATATGAAGCTTGAGTCATTCCTTTTTCCACTGAGCTAAAGAATTTAGACGCTTCTTCAGGGAAAGCTAGTGATTGGTTAGTATCAACACCAATAACTAATTTTTCAGGTGTGTTTTTAATTTTTTCTAAAACCACTGCTGTAGCTGGTCCTGCAACTGGAAAAATAAGTTTTGTTTCACCAGAGACAGAAGATTGGACTGCTGATGTCATATCGGTTGTTTTTGAATCAAATCCTGAGTTGGTAATAACTGTGTCTCCATTAACTTTTACTTTATCTACTCCAGATGTATCATTTCAACTTTTTACACCTTCTAGAAATCCAATAATAAAGTTAGTTACACCTGGGAATGTTCCCCCTCCAAATGAAGAAAGAACACGCTTGTCTTTGTTAGAATCTCCTGGATATTTTTTAGCCAAGAATTCAGCAGCAGCTCTACCTACGATAAATGAACTTTCTTCAGTTTTAAAGTTTAATCCAAAGTTGTTATTAGTATCTTCTCCCAAATCCGGATTAAAGTCAATACCAATAATTACAACTCCTGCTTCTTTTAGTTCATTTTTTTTTGCTGCTCAATATGTTTTAATGTGCTGCTCATGTTTGAAACCTGGTAACAATCAGAATTTGTAACCATTTTCTAAAGCTGTATCATAAACCGCGCTATAAGCTGCATAAGTTTCTGTTGCTGGTTTTGCAGATCTTACAAAATCTTTAGGTAATGCATTATCTGTAAATTTTTGTAATTGATCATATGTGTATAGCAACGCTTCTCAAGCTGACTGGTTAAATGATTTATCTGTAACCTCTCCTGCATCAGTGATAACAACTATTTTATTTTTTTCAATAAATTCTTTTTCTAATCCTTCTGAACTTTTTTCGTTAACTTTTGTTAATCTATTTGCTGGTTCAATGTAGTTGTTTGGTTTTGGAACTGAAGAATTGTTTCCACAAGCAACTGCAACAAGTGTTACTAATGGTACACTTGTAATTGCTAAAGTTTTTAACATATTTTTAATTTTCATTAGGCCTCCGCGATCTTTTTATGCAATGAAAAAATTTAAACAATATCAAAATATTTTTATTTAATTTTAATATTATATAAATTATAATATTTTTTTACTTTTTTTCAAATTTAACTAAGTTTAACAAGTTTGAAAAAAAGCTAAAAGTGTTTCATAAAAAACTGCTTTTTTTCTTAATTTTGCTTGTTTAATAAAATTGCAGTTTTTGTTTTAATTTAATATAGCTTATAATTTTAAATAACAGAATTTTTGAAATTAACTTAAGGAATTGAGAAAATGAAAAATTGATTTTCAAAAAGCAAAAGTAAAGATAGTGAAGCAAATCAAGCTAATCAAGAACAAACTCCTGAGCAGCAGGAGCAGCGCAATTTAGAAGATAACCCTATTGCTTTTAAAGCAAATTTACAACAACCTTATGTGATGCATGATAATTCACAAGCTTTTTATCAAAAGCAAAATAAAGCCATCATTCGTATTTTTAAAAATGAAAAGTATTATAAAAATATTGCCTTGATAGTTTATGGCGGAATATTTTTATTAGCAGTATTATTGATTTTATTAATTTATTTTTTGCCAGATTCATTTGCTAAAGACGTAACTATAGCCCCATGACACTGATTTTTATTGCCCGGAATTATTGGAGCTTTGAGTTTATTTTTGTGTTTAAGCAATGTTATTGATTTTATTGATTTAAATAAAAAACAAGAAGCTATTTCATTATTCAATCCCGCCGCCCCCTATCCAGAACAAATTCGCGATTGATCGGCTTTAATTTATAAAAAAATTGTATTCCGACAAATTCATTTTTTGTGAACTGTTATTTTTATTATTTTTTATTTTGGTTTATTTACATTTATTGTGTGATTGTTAAATTATTTCACACCTTGGATCGTGCCCAAAGATGCAGTTAATCCCGAACTTTCCTTTCATGATTATTTATGGAAGGAATATGCTTTTTCTTTTAATACATTATGAAAATCCTACTTGATTACTTCCGGAATTTTGTTATTACTTGTGGCTGCAATGTTTTTGTATCGCAAACATAAATTAAATATTTTAAAACAATTTGTTTTAAATAAAGATTTATTGCATGTGAATTTTTATGAGTCTAAACGCAAACGTAATAAACTTTGCTTTTTTCTATGTTTAGCACCGCTAGTGATTTTGCTTCTACTCTTGTGAATTACCAAAACCATTATTAAAATTACTACTTCAGTTAAAGGTAAAAAATAATTAATTAAAAATATAAAAAAGCACATTTTATGCAGTGCGCCTCAAAAGTTGGACAAAACAACTAAGGAGCGCATTTTTTTATGTCAAAACTAACAAAAGAACAAAAAATTAAAATTTATAATGAATCTAAAAACCAGTCAGTATTAAATTTGTCTAAAAAATACAATGTTGATAGACAGGTAATTTATAACTTAATAAGACTTGGAAATAAAAAAGGTTTAAAATCTTTTGAAAAAATTAAAAATAAAAAATATTCTAATGAAATCAAATTAGAAGTAATTAATAAAGTTTTGCTTCAACATGAAAATATTAGTGATCTTGCTTCAGAATATGATATTAATTCTCCTGCTATGATTTCAAATTGAGTTAGATCTTATCTTGAAAATGGTTATAATTTAATAACTAAAAAAAGAGGTAGGCAAAGAATGACAAACCACGAAGATTTTTTATTAAAAAACAAAGACAAAAACCAAAATAATGAAACAAACAAAGAAAAACAACAAAAGGAGAAGATTGAATATTTACAAGCTGAAATTGCTTATTTAAAAAAGTTACGTGAACTGATGAAGAAGAAAGAAGAATCAAAGCAAAACAAAAAGTAAACATTATCATTCAACTATATAAGAAATATAAGTTAAAAAATTTATTAAAAGCTGCTAAAATTTCTAAATCAGTTTATTACTATTGAGCTTCTAAGCTTAGTTATGATAAAGATAATGAAGTTAAAGAAGAAATCCTTATAATTTTCACAAAACACTTTGAAAGATATGGATATCGCGGAATTCATGCAGAATTAAAAAGAAAAATGGTTATAAATACTAAAAAAGTACGAAGATTAATGAAAGAAATAGGTTTGATTGCAGTTAAAAAAACCAAAAGAAAACTTATTACCTATCGCGGGCAAATAAGCAAAATCTCTCCAAATCATTTACTTGTTGCTCAAGCAAATGATGATATAAATAAAAACCAAAAAACGAGAGACTTTTCAACTACAAAAACAAACCAAAAATGAGTGACTGATGTAACACAATTTTCATTTAAGGAACAAAAGATATTTCTTTCTCCGATTATGGATTTACATACTCGTGAAATTATTGCTTATGATATTTCTAAATCTCCCGACTTTAAGCAAATTAAAAAAATGCTACAACAAGCTTTTAATAAATTTAATAATTTAAAAGGATTAATTTTTCATTCAGATCAAGGCTGACAATATCAAATGAAAAAATATCAAAATGCTTTAGAAGAAAAAGGCATCATTCAATCAATGTCAAGAAAAGGAAATTGTTTAGATAATTCAATTATGGAAAACTTTTTTGGAATCCTAAAAAGAGAAATGTTTTATGGACATGAACATGAATTTGAGGATATTGAAGATTTTAATTAAAGCAATAGAAAACTACATTGAATATTATAATAACCAAAGGATATCAATTAGATTAAATAAAATGACCCCCGCAGAATTCAGAGATCATTCAAATACTTAAAATTTATAAATCCAACTTTTTGGGCGCATAGCATTTTATTGTGCTTTTGTTTCTAATTTTCGTAATTCATCACGGGTGTCTTGGGGTAAGCTTTCACCAAAATCCATTAGTTGTACCATTTTGTTAAATGCATTTTGAGGAATTGCTAGATCTGCTAAATTATCTAAAGTAATATGTAAATTAATTTGCTCTAAATTATCATTTTTAATTTTAGTAACAAACTCCGGATCTGCTACAAAAACTGATGATAAACCCACCAAATCACCATGTTGTAATGCTTCTAAGCATTTTTCAGGTGTATTAATACCACCACTAACAATCACAGGAACGCGCTTGTTAACATGTTGATAAACCACTTTGTTAACAATTTCACCAAAATAAGGACCCGGTGATTGCACCTGATATTTATAAATTTCCCGCCCCCAACTTGCTAAAGCTAAATAATCAATTTGGGTTTGCTCTAGCATTAAATCTAAAAACTCTAAAAAATCAGTTATGGGATAACCGATTTCTCCCCCTAATGTTTCTTCCGCTGTTGCTCGATAACCTAAAATAAAATCGGGCGAGGCATACTCATTAATTACTTGTTTTACAGCTTGCAAAACTTCAATTGCTAATCGAGAACGATTAGCAATACTAGTTGCCCCATATTGATCAGTACGTTTATTGCTAAAAGGTGAAAAAAAACTTTGAATAATAAGTTTTTGGGCTGAAGAGACTTCAACTCCATCAAATCCGGCTTGAATCGCTCTTCAAGTTGCTTTTTGATAATCTTTAATCAAATCTTTGATTTCTGCAATTGTTAATTCTCGAACTCGATGTTTATAAGGGTACATAAAAGTGAGTGGCGAAGGACCAACAACATAGCCTAACGTTTCCAAGCTAATAGTTGAAAATCTTCCGGCATGAACAAGTTGCAAAATCGCTTTAGCACCATTTGCTTTCATTGCTTTAGCTAGTTTTGCTAAAGCTGCAATTTTAGCATCTTCATCGACTCCAAAACCGTGATCAAAGATTCGCCCTTCTAAATTAATATATGCTGCGCTTGTGATTGATAAAGCTGCGCTTTTTGATCTTCTCAGTGCATAGTCAATATCACCTTGACTAACAAAACCATTTTCAGAAATATTTAAAGTTAAGGGCGATAAAACAAATCTGTCATGTAAGATAGAATTTTTAATTTTAATTGGTTCAAATAATTTTTGATATTTTAGATTCATAATGTGTCTAACTTAAAATTAAATTAACAAAATCTTCCACTGTGATTTTGTTGAAAAAATATTCTGGTAAATTTAAGTTTTGTAATTTAACAAATAAATCTGCTTTTGTCATTTTGGTGCCAATCAGACCTTGCTCAATTTCACCTAAATTTTTTGTTGTGAAGAAGTCCCCACTAATTTTGCATTTGGCAATTTTTGATTCTTCAACTAATAAAGAAATATTGATTGTCCCCACGCCTTCAAAACGTTGATCACGATTATATGAATATTGTGGCGTTAAACCATAAACTCAGTCTCAATTTTTGTATTTTTTAGCAACTAAATCATCAATTTGAGCTCATTCTTGATCTGTTAATACATATTTTTCAACTTTATCTAAGTTATCTACATGAAACATACGTTTTAAAATTTCATCACGGAATTGGTAAATATTGAAATTTTGAAATTGAGGATCTAAATAATCTTTTAATTCAGTAACTCTTTGTTTTACTGATTGAATTCCTTTAGATTCAATTTTTTTTCGATTTGGATTTAAAACTTGTAACATTGATTCATAATCAATTTGGTATAAAAGTGAATAACCACCGTAAATTACATCATCTTTCTTCAACATTGCAGCACCAGAAACTTTTTTACCATTAATTGTTAAATCATTTTTCCCCGTTTGTTCTAAGTTTTTAACACCCATGCTTGCTAAAATGTTGATAATTGGTTGGTAAAACTTTTTGTAATTTCCTAGAATATCATTTTCATTATTGGCATCCGGAATTAAAAAACAAAAATTAACAGAATTGTTATCAATATAGATTGCTCCGCCCCCTGTATCACGACGTACAACTGGAATATTGTGTTTTTCTAAAAATTCACGATTAGTTTCAACTTCAGGATTTTGAAAATATCCAAATTGCACATGTGGGTCACAAATAAAAGGGAAAACTAATGTGTCTTGAATTTTTAATGTGTTTAATGCTCACACTTGCAGTGCCATGATGTAAGCACCATCTTTAATTAGCTTGCCGTCTCTGATTGGTTCAACTAAAATCATATTCTACCTATTTCTTTACTTGTTTATTTAGTTAATTTTAAAATTCAATTTTCAAATTGATTGCTTGAGTTTAAGAGTTTAGGGTTAGTTTCTAATTCCTCATTAAATTCAACTACTTCACCTGCAAAAGGGGATCTTAAATACATAATTGCTTTTGAAGATTCAATTGTTAAAATTAAATCATTTTCTTGTAATTTTGTTCCTATGGTAATAGGTTCAACTTTAATGTAATTTACAGCACCCAAATCATCTTGTAGTCTTGTGGAAGGGTGAATTGTATATACACCATTATTTTCAATAATAATCAATTGTTTTGTTTCGCTTGTCATATTTATAACTCCTTAGTTAATTGGTTTTTCATGTTTTTTAATAAATTCTTTAATTTTCGCTTCATAAGCATCATGTGCTTTGAATAATGTTTCAATATGATTAATTTTATCCAAAAATAGATAGTCATAATAAGGATTTTTATTTTCTAATTGTTTCTGATGGACAACATTAGCATGGAAAAAAGGCACAAAGTCATCACCCTTACCATGGATTAATAAAATGGGCGTTTTATAATTAGTTGCTGTTTTTTGTAATAAGTCATAATCAAAAATATTTGACTTGGTTAATTCACGATGACTTTTTAATAAATTGTGATCCATTAATCATCAAGGTTTTTTAAATCGATATTGCATTACAAACCGAAATTGCACTAACAAGCTAATAAAACCACAGTCTGGAATTGCTCAACTAATTTGATGTCCATCATCATTATTTAATAAATAATAATTAATAGTTGAAGCACCCATGCTGTTTCCAACCATGCCAATTACTTTAGCACCATGTTTTTGTTTTAAGTAATCAATGATAATTGGTAAATCATTGGCAGAATTAATTCCGGTATCACTATAATCACCATATGTTTTACCATGAGCATAATTATCAAAAGTTAAAACATTATAACCCATTTTATAAAATAAGGTTACTAGGCGTAAAGCTAAAAATTTATTTTCTGTTCATCCATGTAAACCAATAACTCATTTATCAGTAAGTTTTTTCTGCATTACAGTTAAACAACTAATGTTTTTACCATCATTATTTTTTAAAACAAATTCTTGATAATTTTCATTTTCTCATTTGATTGGATAACCATGTTTTGTTAAATCTTTTTTAACAACATCATAATAATGATTTTCAAAACTGTGATATTCAATTTCACCGCCATCTTCAGTTGGTATTTTACCCACTCTTGGATAAGTAAAACAAAATTCTCAAAATTGTTTTTGGTATTTTTTAGAATAATATATTGTCAAAGGAAACAACAAAGTTCTAGCTAATTTTTTCCAAAAATTATAAGTAAATTTATCATAACCATTTTCAATAACATTTTGAGGCACATCTTTATTTATAACACGCATTTGTAATCCTTTTTTTAATAAAATATTAATAAAAATTATATTACTTTATCTAACCAAAAGTAATAAAAAAGCTTAAAAAACTTAAGCTTTTTGACTTTTTCACTTTGCTTGGTACTCTTCTAAGATTAGAACTAATTTTTCAATTTTATCTTGAAAAATTTTATCATCCATATTCTCAGGTTTAACTTTTTGAGCATGAATTCATAGAATAATTAAATAATTAACAAAAATTCGATGTTGCAAAATATATTCATAATCATAATCTTCATATGCATCTAATAAAATAGTTTCTTGTTCATCATTTAAAGCAGAGCTTTCAATGAAATAAGCTAGATCAAAATGTTTATCTCCTTTTGTAGCATATTCTCAATCTAGAACAAAAATTTTATTGTTATTATCAATAATCATGTTTCTAAATCACAAATCATTGTGACAAGGAATATCTTTTTTCATATTTTTTAAGATTAAATTAATCTTTTTATAATATTTATTTAATACTGGAATATTAATATTTTTTTCTTGCAAGATCTTACGATATTCCTTGACTCTAGCGGCATGATTTGAAGCTGGTAATTGTAATTTAGAAGTGTGAATTGTTTTCATGATGGCAGCAATTTTTTTCAAGTTTTCTTCACTTGTATAAAATTCTTGTCCTTCAATCCATTTTCAAACAATTTCTTTGTCATTATCTGAAATTAGTTCTGGTACAAAATCAAACATTTTTAATTGACTATAGTCAAGTTTGTGATTAAATTTGGTGTAAACTTTTTCCTGAACAAACAAATCACCATCTTTATAAGAAACATTTGTTAGGCCTTTTTTAAGTGGTATTTTCATAAAAAAATTATATAGCTTTTTCAAAATTTTTATTTTTATATAAATTTTAAATTAACAAGAAAAATTAGAAAAGTAAGATATTAAAAATAGATAAAAAATAAACACTAAAAAAAATTTTTGTTGAAATTTATTATATATCTAGTTTTATAAATTATATATTTTTTAAATATCTCTAATTTTAAGAAATTTTGAATTAACAAAAGGATCAATCATTTTAACTTCGCCTCTTGTTTTTACATATTTACAATATGTATCATTTTCTTTATCATATTTTTTATTGTCTAAAATTTCAAATTCTAAACCATAAATCATAAATGATTTTTTATGACAAATAGCAGCTGGGATATCATCTTTTTTTCACAATTTGTTAAATGAATCAAATTTAAAAGGATATTCAAAAGAAGTTAATATTTTTACTCCGTTGTATTCATTATTTTTTAAATCATATAATTTTTCAAAAATAGACAAATTATTTTTAAACATTATTTTTGTTTGCAAATACTGTAATGTTTCTACGTGCATTAAAATAAAAAAATCTTTTTTTTCATTATTTTTTAAATTAATTACACTACTTATTAAAGAATCTAAATCATAAAAATCAAATTTAAATAAATCTAGGCATTTTAATTCAGCTTCTTTAGTGAATCCACCTTTATATTCAATAGCAGAAGCATTTGAATTAATATTTAAATCATTGATTGTGTCATTTACATGAATAAACAAGTTTTCATAAATTTTTTTTCTTACACTCAATAAAATAGCTTTTTTTACATCATCTGTAACTCGATTAATGTCTTCTTTGTCAAATTTATTTTGATCTATTCTGATACTATATAGTAGTGAATATAAGTTTAAATTAAAATATATTTCTTTTACATAAATTGTTATTCCATCTTCATCTTCGAATAAATCATTAAAATCTAAAGAAATATAATGTTTTTTTATTAAAATATCCGTTTTTTCTAAGGGTGTCAAAATTGTTAAATCAGTAATCTCTGGAATTACATTTAATATTTCTTTTTTTAAATCTTTACATTTAAGTTTGTTTTTCATTGTTATTTACCTTTTAAATTTTTAAACTATTTATTGTAATTTTATTTCTTTTTAAATATTCTATTTAAATAATGAAGTTTAAATTGTAAAAATTTTTTCTGAAATTTTTAAGTCTATATTCTTTTTTAGTTCTTTTAATGGAAATTCATTTTCTTGAAATTCGTTTATTATATGATTAAATCTTTGATCATTTAAAAATACTAAATATTCTTTTAAATATAATGATTTTTCTGACATAAATTTATTTATATCTTTAATAGTTATATTTATGTTCATTTTTTCATTAAAATAATTCAAAACAATATTTTTATATAAATCATTTTCAGGATCATCATTAGATTCTTGATAAAAATATGCATCCACTAATTCAATATCCTTGTCTATGTAAAAGCTTTTGAAAAGACTAGGATTGTTTTCTTTATTTTCATTAACAAATTCTTTTAATTTTTTTAAGTATATTTGATTAATGTTATTAAAGTGGCTATATGTGATTTCATTAAAAAAAATTTTTTCAATTAAATAGTTAAGTGTTATCTTGTCATGTTTGTGATCTTTTTTTTGTGGTAAAACTATTTCAACACTTTGGTTTTCTGTATTAACTAAACCAATTAGTAATGAAATTGTATTGCTAAAATAGCTTTTCATATATTTTTGATAACCAAGTTTTAAACTATAGGTTTTATCCTTATCATAATCATTATATTTAGATTTTACTTCTATAAAGTATTGGAAGCCAAATTTTGTTTTAATAACAAAATCAATATATGATTGCCTATATCCGCTATCATATTCTTTTTCATTAAAGTACTCAAAATTAATATCTGAATGTTGAGTAGGTAATTTTGAAAATAATGAAATTAAATTACTATTTTTTTCATTATTTTTAATTAAATTATATTTATTTAATGATTCAAATAATTTATCAATAAAATCTTTTTCAGGTTTTGAATCTAAATAAAGTTTCTGAAATTCTTCTTTTTTTTCTGAATCTACAATTTCTTCATAAGCATAATTTTGATACTTGTGGATATTATCTATTGATAATTGGTTTTTAGATATTCAAACATTATATGTGTCTAACATTTTTGTATCTATATTAATTTTATACTCTTCATTTTCTCTATTTATAATTAAAGCTTCTTTATAGAATGTTTCTAGATCTCTCATTTTTTTGGTAATTAATGTATATATAAATATATCGAAATCTAAATTTTCTTTTTCACAATATTTTTTTAAATAATCATTAATTTTAGGAGTAAATAAATATTTGTACTTTTCTAAACTATTTAAAATGTAAATTCTTAAGTTTATTTTGTTTTTAAAGTATTCTTTATCATTTACTTTTTCACCAGTTGTAGCATTTTGAATATAAGAAATTTCTGCTTTTGGTATTTCTAATTTTGTTGATTTTTCATTTTCTAAGTATTGTTGATTTGTTAAATTGTGATTTAATATTTTTTCTTCAATTTTATTTAAAAGTGAATTCTCATTTTTTTCATTTATTTCCTGCTTGTTTTTAATAAAACCACTAGCTAATTGAACATTCTCAAACTTAGGCTTAAGTTTATAAGACTGATTAAACCTTGTGGATTCTTGAAAATCACTATATAAATAATATTTATTTGTTATTTCGTTCTTTTCTAATAAAGGATGGGGATTTCTTTTTATCCTACCTATTGTTTGTATATTTAATTGTTCTGAAGAAACTCTTCTAAGTTGAACTAGCATACAAGCCCTAGGTATATCTCATCCAGTTGCTGGACCAACTTTGAAAATAATTACATCAAATAATGAATTATGTTTTGAAGCTTCTTCAAGAGTTGGGGGAAAATTTAAATTACTACTTACTTTATCATTTGAAAAATATTTTAAATAACTCAAACCGTTATCTACTAATAATTTAATTATTTCTGCAATATTTTTATCAAATTCTTCTTTTTTAAATTTTTTTTCTGCTGCCGAACCTTTTGAATCTTCTGAGCGAACTTGTATCAACATTGCTGGATTAATATAAATTTCATCTTTTTCTAATTTTTTATATTCTTTTTGTATTTCTTTAAATTTTTTAATAGCATTTTTAAGTGCAAAATAATCTTCTTCAATTTCTTCTAGTTTAGGGTATTCTCCTTCTGTTTTTAAAAGAAATTTTTCATCATTTTCAAGTTCTTCAGGTGTTAACTCTATTAAATAATTTAAATTTTTTGGTGTTGCTGTCATTTTTATTACAAATGATGCAACATCTATTAATTGACTATCAAAATTTTGATCAAAAATTTTAATATCACCTGATTTATAATCACCCCTATGCGCTTCATCTCTTATATAAATAAGTTCTAAATTAGGATCATTTTTAGCTTCTTGAATAAAATCATTTAAAATACCTAATTCTGTAAAAAGTTTTTTCTTTCCAAATGAAGAAGTTCCAAAAATTAAAACCTTATTATTTTCAACATAAAATTTTTTAACGTCTTCCCCTTTATCTGTGCTAGACGGAGAAACACGATGTTCAATATTTAAATTTTGAAAAGGTAAATATTTTTTATAGTATTCAATTTTTTTTGAAAATGCTTTTGGCAACTCAGCATTTGAAATTGTTGCTATAACAAACATTACTTTTTTGCTTGGTTTGTAAATATTGATATATTCGGCAATTTTAGAAATAATATAAGAAGCCATAAAAGTTTTACCAGAACCTGTAGGAGCTTTAAAATCTACAATTTTATCTTTTCTAGTATGCTCTATATATCTTTTTACAATTCTATTTACAGCATTTTCTTGAGACCTTGTTAACATCATAATAATGAATTTTCCTTTTTTGATTTTATTTTTTTTCTTTTTTGTATGGGTTTAATCCAGAAAGATCGTAATAAATGTCTAAATTTTGTGGATTATAACTTGGATTTAAAAGTTTTAAATTGCTAATTGCAATTTCTTTTATTTCATCAATTGATTTTTCTGTAGTTTTGCCTATGGATATATTAAAATGCTTGATATCAAAAACTCTTAATTTACTGTTTTCAAAGTTTTTATTTTTAATATTTCATTCTGTTTCAAAACCTTTTGTATTACGGCCATTTATAATCGTTAACAATCTTTCATAAGTAACTTTTTCTGCAATTTCATTTTCATTATTTGTTACTAAAATAAAATTTCTTTTGCCATTATCTTCACTATTTAATTGCAATGTTGCATGTCCTGTTGTTCCTGAGCCTGCAAAAAAGTCTAAAATTGTTGCATTTTTGTTAGGGTGTAAATGAATTAAATATTTTATTAATTCTATAGGTTTCGGATTATCAAATGTTAAATTAGTTTCCAATATTTCATTATTACCATCTTTTGTCCATATTCCACTTATTATTGTATAAGGTAATTTAATTATGCTATATGGAATTTTTTTCATTGTGCCATCATTTTTAAAAATTTTAGCAACTAAATGTTTCCCTGGTTCTGCTTTGAAAGGAACTAAAATATAATTTTCATTATCTATTAATAAATCTCAATATTTTTTCTTCTCTTCCGTTAAATCTTCGTAAGCTAAATTTCTATGCTCATTCTTATTTATTTTTTTACCAAAATTTTTTCTTAATATATCATCATTTATTAAAATTAATTTCCCATTAAACTTGTTTAGATATTTTTTAAATCCTGATAATTTTGTGTTAACTTCAGAAAGGGATTTCTTTCTAATTTGACTAGAATAAGCAAGAACATACTCATGGCCCTCATAAATTTGTGTGCTTAATCCGCCGCCAGACTTTTTTTGTCAAACAAAATTTGTAATAAAATTTTCTTCACCAAAAATTTCATCCATTAAAACTTTTAAATATGCTTGTTCATTATCATCAATCGAAACAAAAATTACACCATCTTCAGAAAGAAGTTTTTTTGCTAATTGCAATCGTTCATTCATCATGTTTAATCAGCCGTTACGACCAAATTTATCTTTGTAAATAAATTTAGAAGCTTGGCCTTCTTTGGAAGAAAGATTATTACCATCACCTGCAGCTGATTCGGTATTGTAGGGCGGATCAATATAAATAATGTCAATTTTTTCTTTATAAGTTAAAAGTAGATTTTTTAAGGCTTCGTAATTTTCACCAATAATTAATTTATTTTCATCTTCTGTTGCTAAATTGTTGTTTTTAATGTAGATGTTTTTATCAACCGATTGATTAACTAAAGCAATATATCCTTCAGCAACTTCAAATGTTTCGTCAAAAGTGAAACCTATCTTAATTCGTTTTAAAATAAAAGATAATAAAGCATCTAAATCTTCTTTTTCATCAAATGAGTTAATGATTTTTATTGCTAATCTTTTTTGATCTTGATTTAAATAAGTTGTATCTAAGTTTTCAATTATGTTAATGGCGGTTGTTTTATTCATAGCAACCTACCATTAATTTTTGAATAAATAATTTTAAGCTATATATATATATATATATATAGAATGGGCGTTAGATTTTTTACTTAATCCATAAGTAAATAAATTTTGTAATTTTTTCATTTTAAATCCTTTTATGATAGTTATTTTAAAATTAAATTATACAAATTTTATTTATTTTAAAAAGTGTTGCTATTTTTCTTTTTTGTATGGATTTAATCCAGAAAGATCATAATAAATGTCTAAATTTTGTGGACTATAACTTGGATTTAAAAGTTTTAAATTGCTAATTGCAATTTCTTTTATTTCATCAATTGATTTTTCTGTAGTTTTGCCTATGGATATATCAAAATGCTTGATATCAAAAACTCTTAATTTTGCTGTAGAATAAGGCTGATTATTTTTTAATCAGACAAAAGTTTCTCCATTAGTACTTTTACCTTCTATTATTCTATAAAGTCGTTCATAAGTTACATCTAATCCTATATTATTTTCATTATTTGTAACTAATATAAAGTTTCTTGATCCACCATCTTCACGATTAAGTTCTAAAACGGCATGGCCTGTTGTGCCAGAACCCGCAAAAAAATCTAAAACTGTTGCATTTTTGTTTTTCATTTTAGAAATAACTCATTTCATCATTTCTAATGATTTAGGATAATCAAATTTTTTTTGCCCTAATATTGAAACTAGTAACTCATTACCAAATTTTCTAGTATCAAATTTTTTAATTGTAGTATCTTTTGAATATCCTGTAAATCTATTTTTATGAAAAATACGAAATTCATTATTTACATCTTTTGAAAAAACTATTTCATCTTTATATTCTTTAATAAATCTTTCTGAAGCTCAATTTCAAGGATATTGAATACCTTTTCTTATAGACGGTCTTATAGGAACGAAACCTTTATTAATTAAATCATTGTCATAATTATTAAAATTTTTTTTATCTTTATTGTATTCATCTTTTATAATTACTTCATTCTTTTTCGGTTCATAATATATTGTATATCCTCTATTTTTATTTTTTTCTAATGGGCTATTTATGGAATCAAAAGAGTTTGTAATAGAATATCATCCAAAATCATCTTTAAATTTATATTTTTTTTCGTCTCTTTTAGAACTAATATTAATTTCAATATTAAATTTTTCTATATTTTTAGAATATAAATGCAAAAACTCATGTTGTTTTTTAAAATTTTTACTTTGATTTGCTCCTTGCGCTGTTTTATCAATGATAAAAGTAGTAATAAAATTTTCTTCACCGAAAATTTCATCCATTAAAACTTTTAAATATGCTTGTTCATTATCATCGATTGAAACAAAAATTACACCATCTTCAGAAAGAAGTTTTTTTGCTAATTGCAATCGTTCATTCATCATGTTTAATCAGCCGTTACGACCAAATTTATCTTTGTAAATGAATTTAGAAGCTTGACCTTCTTTTGATGATAAATTATTACCATCTCCTGCAGCTGATTCGGTATTGTAGGGCGGATCAATATAAATAATGTCAATTTTTTCTTTATAAGTTAAAAGTAGATTTTTTAAGGCTTCGTAATTTTCGCCAATAATTAATTTATTTTCATTTTCTGTTGCTAAATTGTTGTTTTTAATGTTAATGTTTTTGTCAACTAATTGGTTAACTAAAGCAATATGCCCTTCAGCAACTTCGAATGTTTCATCAAAAGTGAAACCTATCTTAATTCGTTTTAAAATAAAAGATAATAAAGCATCTAAATCTTCTTTTTCATCAAATGAGTTAATAATTTTCAATGCTAATCTTTTTTGGTCTTGATTTAAATAAGTTGTATCAAGGTTTTTAATTATGTTAATAGCGGTTGTTTTATTCATAACAACCTGCTATTAATTTTTTTATAGATGAGTTTAAGCTATATATATATATATATATATATATATATATAGAAAGGGCTTTAGCTTTTAAAATTGATCTATAAGCTAATGAATTATATAAATTTTTCATTTTAAATCCTTTTCTAATTTTTATTTAAAATTAAATTATACAAATTTTATTTAATGCAAAAATTTATTTTTCTTCTTTTTTATAAGGATTTAAACCGGATAAATCATAATAAATATCTAAATTTTGTGGATTATAATTTGGATTTAAAAGTTTTAAATTGCTAATTGCAATTTCTTTTATTTCATCAATTGATTTTTCTGTAGTTTTGCCTATGGATATATCAAAATGTTTGATATCAAAAACTCTTAATTTCGCTGTAGAATAAGGCTGATTATTTTTTAATCAATCAAAATTTTCTTTATTAGTCCCTTGGCCGTTTATTATTCTATAAAGTCTTTCATAAGTAACATCAATACCTATATTATTTTCATTATTTGTAACTAATATGAAATTTCTAGATCCTCCATCTTCACGGTTAATCTCCAAAACTGCATGGCCTGTTGTGCCAGAACCTGCAAAGAAATCTAAAACTGTTGCATTTTTATTACTACAAAATTGAGTTAAAAATTTTATTAATGAAGTGGGTTTGGGATATAAAAAATCACTTTTTAATATAGTTTGTAATAAACTATTACCTGAATTTGTTGAAATTTTAGAAGAAAAAATAATATCTTTCACATAATATGAAATATTACGTTTTTTTGTGTAAATTTTATATAAGCCATTTTTATTTATAACTTTTAAGTTATGTTTTTCATTTAAAACTTTTTCTTTACTCCATCTCCAAACTCCTTGAAGACCATCCTTATTTTTAGGTGGTAGTATTTCAAAATATTTATTGTCCTCTTTCTCTAAAGAAATATCATTTCCATTTGTATATATAGGGTAATACAAATTTTTTCTAGTATGAATATTGAAAGAATTAATATTTGTATTTTGTAATTCATTTAATAAAATGTAATCTGAAATATCATCATTAAAAATTTGGATATCTTTCGAATCATAAAGATTGCTCATTAACTTTTCTAAAAATTCTCTATTCATTTCTATTTTATTTTGTGTAGATATATTTTTTGCATAAAATAAAATATACTCATTTGTTTTAGCTAAACCCACATTAGAAGTTTGCCTACCTTTTCTATTTGAAACTCATGTTATCAAATTAATAAAATTTTCTTCTCCAAAAATTTCATCCATCAAAACTTTTAAATAGGCTTGTTCATTATCATCAATTGAAACAAAAATTACACCATCTTCAGAGAGTAATTCTTTAGCTAATTTTAGTCGTTCATTCATCATGTTTAATCAGCCATTACGTCCAAATTTATCTTTATAAATAAATTTTGAAGCTTGACCTTCTTTTGATGATAAATTATTACCATCATTTGCAGCTTTTTCAGTATTGTATGGAGGGTCAATATAGATGATGTCAATTTTTTCTTTGTGAGTTAGAAGTAGATTTTTTAATGCTTCGTAGTTTTCACCAATAATTAATTTATTTTCATTTTCTGTTGCTAAATTGTTGTTTTTAATGTTGATGTTTTTATCTTTTAATTGATTTACAACTGCAATATGTCCTTCAGCAACTTCAAATGTTTCATCAAATGTAAAACCAATTTTAATCCGTTTTAAAATAAATGATAGTAAGGCATTTAAATCATCTTTTTCATCAAATGATTCAATAATCTTTAATGCTAACCTTTTTTGATCTTGATTTAAATATGTTGTGTCAAGATTTTTGATTGTGTTAATGGCAGTTGTTTTATTCATAACAACCACCTATTAACTTTTGTATAAAAGATTTTAAGCTATATATATATATATATATATATATATATATATATATATATATATATATAGAGAGAGAGAGAGAGAGAGTATTAAATTTTTTCATTTTAAATCCTTTTATGATAACTATTTTAAAATTAAATTATATGAACTATTTAAATTTTAAAAAATATTTAAATAATTT